>JAHDII010000191.1:1339-6582 GCA_020630895.1 Saprospiraceae bacterium | reverse complement strand
ACTGCTCACTGTCCACTATCAAACAACAAACGTTCTCCTTTTTTATTTTCATTAAAAATACCATTGTCATAAGCAAGATGACCACTCACAAAAGTTTTTTCAATTTGTCCAGAAAATGTATGATTTTCAAAAGGTGACCAATTGCATTTATAAAAAACATTATTTTTTTGAACGGTCCATTTTTTATTCAAATCAAATAAAACTAAATCTGCCCAATATCCTTCACGAATAAATCCTCTTTCTTTGACATTAAAACAAAGAGCAGGAGCATGACACATTTTTTCAATAATTTTTTCTAAACTTATTTTTTTCTGATGATAAAATTCTAACATTACATTTAAAGAATGTTGAACTAAAGGAACACCAGAAGGAGCATTCCAATAATTTTGACTTTTTTCTTCCCAAGTATGAGGAGCATGATCGGTTGCAATAATATCTAATTGATTATTCAATAAAGCAGGTAATAATGCTTCTTGGTTTTCTTTAGATTTTATAGCTGGATTACATTTTATTTGTGTATTTAATGTTTCATAATGAGCACTATTAAAATATAAATGATGAACACATACTTCTGACGTTATTCTTTTTTCTTGCAAAGGAATATCGTTTCTAAATAATTCTAATTCTTTAGCCGTTGAAATATGTAAAATATGTAAACGAGTGTTGTGTTTTTTTGCTAATTCAACTGCCATTGAGGAAGAAATATAACACCCTTCTACATCTCTTACTAAAGGATGAATAGAAGCAGAAGGATTTTCTCCATATTTTTTTCTAAATAAAATTTCATTATTTTTTACAGTCGCTTCATCTTCACAATGGGTAGCAATTAACATGGGGACTCTAGAAAATAAATTCTCTAAAGTTTTTTCATTATCCACCAACATATTTCCTGTGCTCGATCCCATAAATATTTTAACACCGCAAACATTTTTTTCATTAGTTTTTAAAACTTCTTCAATATTATCATTACTAGCCCCCATGAAAAAAGAATAATTAGCTAATGATTTTTTTGCAGCAATTTGATATTTATCTTCTAGTAATTCTTGTGTAAGAGTGTTAGGTTTTGTATTAGGCATTTCCATAAAGGAAGTCGTACCTCCTGCTACGGCTGCTCTCGGTTCAGTATATAAATCAGATTTGTGAGTTAATCCAGGTTCTCTAAAATGGACTTGATCGTCAATAATACCAGGCATTAAATATTTTCCTTCACCATTAATTTCCATAACGTTAGGAGCATTAATAGTAGCATCTATTCTTTCAATCCTTCCATTTTTTATCAAAATATCTTTGGTTTCGATTTGTCCTTCATTAATGATTTGAACATTTTTGATCAAGTAAGATGTTAGTTCCATTTTTTTATTTTAAATAAATTATATTAAAATTTGGCTCAAAAATAAATAAATTATGAGGAATTAAAAGTCATTTATTAACTTTACCTTCCGTTATGAATAAGAAACCTTTTATTATTGGTATTACAGGAGGAAGTGGTTCTGGGAAAACTACTTTTATTCAAAAATTGAAAGAAGCTTTTTCTGCGGATGAACTATGTGTTGTTTCTCAAGATGATTATTATCGTCCTAGAGAAGAACAAGTTACAGACGAACAAGGAATTAAAAATTTTGATTTGCCTAAATCTATTGATCAAACTGCTTTTTTAAATGATATTAAAAGATTGATAGATGGGGAAACGGTTACTCGCGAAGAATATACTTTTAATAATGAAAAAAAAGAACCCGAATTATTAACTTTTTTTCCTGCAAAAATAATTTTAGTAGAAGGAATTTTTGTCTTTCATTTTAAGGAAATATTTCAATTGTTTGATATGAAAATATTTTTGGATGCTAAAGACAATTTAAAAGTTATTCGAAGAATTAAACGAGATAGGGTAGAGCGAAATTATCCTTTAGATGATGTTTTATATCGTTATGAAAATCATGTTTTGCCTACTTTTGAAAAATATATTTTGCCTTATAAATCCGAAGCTGATATTATCATTAATAATAATAAAAGTTTTGATAAAGGATTAGAAATGGTAAAAGGATTTATGAAATATAAGGTTTTAAAATAATTAAAATGAGAATTGTATTAATTTCAGTAATATTATTAATTTCTATTTCTGCAACAGCTCAAATTCCTCAAGAAATAGAAACAACAATGAATTCTTTTTTTTCTTTACTGAAAAAAAACGATTTGAATAAAGCTGCAAAAGTTTTAAGATCTACTAATCCCCATTTAAAAAATTTTAGTGAAGAAAATTTAAAAATTTCTAATGGATTAAGAGAGCATGTTTTAAATATCAATAGAAATTCATTTTTAAATGAATCATTAGTTAATATCACTTGGTTAGGGACATCTAAAAATTATATCAGAATTTCGTATTTATTATCTTTTGAAGAATTTCCTGTTTTAGCAGAAATTTATTTTTATAAAACAGATTCAAAATGGATGTACCAATCTATACGATATATTTCTAAACCTGAAGAAATTTTTGAAATAGTTGAAGAATATGATGAAAGGTAGTTTAGTATTATTTTTAATTGTTTTTTGTTTTTCTTGCCAAAAAAATACAGCATCAAAAGAAAATATTCATGAGGATAATTATGAAGAAATAATTCATAACTATTATGAATTGTATTTGTCAAAAAAAAGTAAGGCAACTTTAATTTTATTTGGTGGTTTTCCAGAAGATCCTAATAAAATTAAAAAAGAATTTAATATTATTTCTCAAGCAAAAGAAAATGATATTAATGTTTTATTGATGAACTATAATAAGAAATTATTTTTAAAACAATACGAAAAAGAACAACTAGTAAAAGAACTAGAAAATATATTTTTTAAACATAGTATACCGTCAAAGAATATTTGTATAGGAGGTTTTTCTAGTGGAGGAAATATCGCTTTGTTATTAAGTAATTATATTATTGAAAAACAAAAAAAAGATGTAATTCCTCAAAATGTATTTATTATAGATTCACCAATTGATTTACTTCAATTGTATTACAATTCTGAAGAGAATGTAAAGAATAATTTTTCTGATGTCGCAATTCAAGAAGGAAAATGGTTGATGAAATTTCTAGAACAAATTTTAGGAGATCCTGTAAAAGATTTTTCTAAGTATGAGCAAAATTCTGTCTATACATTAAAAACAAAAAATATTGATAATTTAAACCATTTAAAAAATACAAAAATTAGATTGTATTCAGAACCAGATACAGCTTGGTGGCAAGAAAATAGAAAAATTAATTATCAACAAATAAATGCCTTCCAAATAGAACAATTTTTTGAAACTTTACAAAAAAATAAATTTAAAAACGTAAAATATATTACTTCAAAAAATAAAGGATATCGCTCTGATGGAGAACGTCACCCCCATAGTTGGTCAATTGTAGATGTAAAAGATTTAATTCATTGGATATTAAATTAATTGTAAATAATTTTTTAAGACTTTTTCTAAGCCCCAAACCCATTGAATATTTTGTAATTCTTTTTTTTCAATAATATGACTGTAACCTTCATAACATTTTATAGAAGAAAGTTTTTGAAATAAATCATCATCTAATATTCCTTCAAATAAATGGAAGTGAAAATATTTTTCTTTCGTTTTAATTTGAAATTTTTGAATAAAATGAATATTCATTTGATCAAGTAAATCATCGAGTAAAAGTTCTTCATTTAATTCCCTCATTAATCCTTCAAAAACAGTTTCCTCATCTTCTATTCTTCCACCAAATAATGAATAACAATTTCTATATTGCGGTATAGGATATGTTTCATCTTTTTCTTGAATCAAAAATAAAGTATCACTTTTATTTTTGATTATAATTCCTACTCCTTGATGTATTTCTGTTTCTTTAATATCCATTATAACACTTTTAAAAAATACAAATATAAATTTATTCCTCACAACCTTTTTTATAAATCAAACATCTAGTAAAATATATACCATATAAAAATTATCAAACTTTAAATTTTTAGAAAATGAAAAATAAAATGGTTTTTTTTATTTTTATGATAATAATTCTATCTGCTTGTCATAAAAATAGTACAATTGAAAATGATAATACAGATTATATAGGAGTCGTTGTTCCTAATACAGTACAAATACAAAAAGAAGAAGCAAACAAAACAAATGCTAATTCTCCTACAAAACCAAGCTCCCATACTTATCAAGGGAAATCAAAAGAACAGGCAAAAGGAATGGTTACTCCATCATTACGACCACCACCTCCTCCTCTAATGTCAATAATAGAAGAAAATGAGGAAGAAATTGTAGATAAAAAGGATATCGATTTTTCTCATGAAGATTATGATAAAATAACAGAAAATCAATTTTTAAATCCTAAAAACGAAGCCCTTTCTACTTTTTCTATTGATGTAGATAATGCTTCATATAGCAATGTGCGAAGAATGTTGAATTATGGTTCTTTTCCTAATGCAAATGCAGTAAGAATTGAAGAAATGATCAATTACTTTACCTATGATTATCCAGAACCAAATAATAAACATCCCTTCTCTATTAATACAGAAATTAATGAATGTCCTTGGAATAAAAAACATCAATTACTGCATATTGGTTTACAAGGCTATAAAGTAGATTTTGACCAAGCACCAGCCAATAATTTAGTCTTTCTTTTAGATGTTTCTGGTTCAATGAATAATGCGAATAAATTGCCTTTGGTCAAAAAATCTATGGAAATGATTTTAGATAAATTAAGAAAAGAAGATAGAGTATCCATTGTTGTTTATGCAGGTGCAGCAGGAATGGTTTTACCTTCTACTTCAGCAGTAGAAAAAGAAAAAATAATGACGGCTATTAATAATTTATCTGCGGGTGGTTCTACAGCAGGTGGTGCAGGAATTCAATTGGCTTATAAAATTGCAAAAGAGAATTTTATTAAAAAAGGAAATAATAGAATTATCCTTTGTACAGATGGTGATTTTAATGTAGGAATTAATAGCAAATCAGGACTTCAAGATTTAATTGAAGAAAAAAGAAATCAAGGTGTATTTTTAACTGTCTTAGGTTTTGGAATGGGTAATTATAAAGATAATCGTTTAGAAACTTTAGCAGATAAAGGAAATGGAAATTATGGATATATAGATAATTTGAATGAAGCTAAAAAAATGTTGGTAAATGAAATGGGGGGAACATTTTTAACGATTGCAAAAGATGTAAAAATTCAAGTAGAATTCAATCCTCAATATGTGGAATCTTATCGTTTAATTGGTTATGAAAATAGAAA
>JAHDII010000191.1:0-1239 GCA_020630895.1 Saprospiraceae bacterium | reverse complement strand
TTCCTGTAAAAAATTCAAATGCTACACTAAAAGATGCTTCTGAAAATTATCGTTTTTCTGCTGCTGTTGCAGGTTGGGGATTATTACTTCGCAATTCAGAATTTAAAGGAAAAGCAAATTATAAAATGATTACTGAATTAGCAGAAAATGCAAAAGGAAAAGATGAATATGGATATAGAAAAGAATTTATTTCTTTAATTAAAACATCTGAAACAATTGCTGATGGAATGCTAGAAGCTAAAAAATGATAAATCAAACTTTTAGACGTCTGAGTTTTTAAATTAAAACTCAGACATCTAAAATGAATCAATTAAAAAATGAAATACATTTATTACTTTTTCTTAATTTTCTTTTTCCCTCAAATATTATTCTCACAAACAATAAATGATAGCCTTCTTACTAATGTGATAAAAATATCTAATGATGATATTGTAAAAATAGATAAACAATATTTAATAGATATTCCAATCCAATTTTCTGAAAACGAAACTGCTGTTTTTTTTAATAACTCTACAATTTTAAATCAATTCATCCTTCAATCTAGATCATTCTATCCTCAACTAAAAGAATTTATTCTTATTTCTCCAGATTGGAAATATTATAAAGAAGTAGAACAATCAGCAACTGAAAATGAAATCGAATGTGCAGAACCCATTCCTACAAACTGGTATTATCAAATAAAAAGAGAACGAGATACTGTTATTGTAGATAGTATTCGATTACAAGGAAAAAAAATGCCCCAATTACAATTTAAAAAAATAGAACCTTTAGATAATACAATAGTTTATTATAGTTCAGAAAGCTATGGTTCTAAATGCTGTCCCCGTTCTTTTACTCATAGTTTAAAAAAGAAATTCAACAATCTCGTTACTACTTTTAAAACAGAGAATAATATTCCTTTATTGGGAGCATATAGACAAATTGAAGGTAAAGAAGGGGAACATTCCATTTTTTATACCCTTGAAAAATTAACAATAGAGCAAAAACTACAATTTATTATTAAACATGTAAATGTGTTGTTTCCTAAAGAAAAAAATAAACCTAAAATATATACACCCAAAATAAAAGAAAAAAATAGTCGATTAAAACTACTACAGTATTAAATGAATTATAAAATTACCAAATAACTTTAGATAAAGTCTCTTTTAATTTCCAAGAATGATTCACTTTAGAGTATATACATACAGCATTATATGAACAATATCTACCACATTCATATTTTATTTGAATTAATGCTTC
>JAHDII010000190.1 GCA_020630895.1 Saprospiraceae bacterium | reverse complement strand
AACTTCATACTATAAAACTCCATAATTGAATAAAAAACAAAAAATTATTTATTATGAGAAAACATTTATCACTCTTTTTAATTTTATTGCCAATATCCTTAATGTCTATTACAACAGGAGATATTTCATTTGTAATAGAGCAAGATGCTATGTCTATTTTATTAGCAGATAGCAATAGTGGCTGTACAGACGGTCCTAGAAGGTATTATATTCCTGTAATGGTTTGTAATAATACTGGAGCTACAGTGGATAATCTAAGCATTGAAGCCACTCTTTCTAATAGTCCTTCTTGTGGATTATCCACCTGTTATGCACTGGCCAATGACCAACCTAGTACACAATTAATTAGTTCTTTAGTAGCAGGAGCTTGTGAAACTCAGTATTGGTATATTTCATATCCATGTAATTCTAGTATTGATGGAATATTTAATTTTACAGCTACAGATATTGACGATTCTAGTACTGCAACAGGAACCTTAATAGATAATGCAAGCTCTTCACCTATTGCAATTAATGTATTTTCTGCTTTATCTACCAATGCTACTGGTCTAGCAACTTATGGTTTACCTAATGGCTCATCCGTTTCTAGTATGTTGGATCCAATTACTTATAATACAACAAATCCTGTTTATAATGATGGCATAGTTGGAGGAACACTTTGTGTTGAGGCGAGCATATTTTTTGATAAGCCTTCGAATGGTGAAGATTATTGGATACAACCCACTGGCAATTTAAATTTTGATGCTGGAATGCTTCAATTACAATCTGTAGAAATTATTTCAGTCACATCAGGTTTATCCTGTGCTTTTAGTGTTGGTGATACTGATATGTATTATATGGCATCAGGGTGTACTAATGGTCCTGGAGGTGCTTCATCAGGTAGAATTTATGTCCGCTATTGTTTTGAAATACTTGAAGCAGGTAGTACTACATTGGTGCCTTTTGCTTATGGACAAAGTGGTTCTCAATTTAAGTTCAATTTTGATATCGCACAAGCTGCTATTTTTGAAGGAGAACCAATTATTCCAGCACCAGTAGAATTTGGTTATTTTAATGGTACTACTATTGATAAAATGAACCAATTAAAATGGAATACCTATTCAGAAGAAAATAGTAGTCATTTTGAAGTAGAAAGTAGTAAAGATGGAATTCATTTTGAATGGATAGGAACTGTAATGGGACATGGACAATCTGTAGAAACTATTCATTATGAATATTTAGATGAATATCCTTTTGCTACTACTTATTATAGGTTAAAACAAGTAGATTTAGATGGTTCTTATGAATATTCTGATATTATTCGAGTGGAACGAGAAAAAAAAGGAATGCATATTCAAAATATGTTTCCTAATCCTACAGTTGGACCATTAACACTGCAATTTAATAGTAATAATGATTTACCTATTACCATCAATATTATTGATATATCAGGTAAAATTATAAGAACTCAAGTACTAGATAATGTTATTCTAGGAGATAATCAATTAGATTTAGATATTAGTACCCTTTCTGATGGAATGTATTTTATTTCATTAGTAAACGATGAATATTCTACTATAAAACGCATCGTTAAACATTAATCTGATTTTAAATTAATGTTTTAAAACGCCTGTCTTTTTTAAGATGGGCGTTTTTTGTATCTTAAGTATCTTTTGATACGAAAATCTATTGAAAATGAAATTTACCTGCTCAATTATTATTGAAAAACCCATTCAACTTGTTACCCAATTATTTGCAGATGAAAATTATCTTAAAGAATACCAAGATGGTTTTTTAAGTAAAGAATTAATAACAGGGATTAAAGGAATGAAAGATGCAAAATCGAGGATGATATATAAAATGGGAAAAAAGGGCGAAATGGAACTCATTGAAACAATTATTTTAAATGAGCTTCCCAATGAATTTATTGGACATTATCATCATAAAAATATGGATAATACTATGAGGTGTGTGTTTACTTCCTTGGATGAAAATAGAACTCAGTATGTTTCTGAAATAGAATACTTAGAATTTAGGGGAGTAATGATTAAAATAATGGCATTTTTATTTCCTAGTTTTTTTAAAAATCAAGTACAAAAGTGGTTGAATAATTTTAAAATTTTTGTAGAAAATTTTGAGGAGTAAATTAAGTTTTTTTTAATTAAAAAATCCTCTTATCCAAGGTTTCTTTTTTGTTTCTATTAATATAAAATGTTCTTTTTCTTTTTTTTCTTTTTTAAAGAAAACAATTCCCATAAAAAATAAATCTATACTAATAGTTATTGAAGGATGTTTTATAATTTCTTCCCAAGCTAATTCCATTTCTTTTGACCAATGAATATCATCAAAAATAAAAATAGAATTTTCATCTGCTTTTTTTAAACAGGCATTAAAATATTTTAATGTTGGTTCTTTTTTATGATTTCCATCGAAAAAAACATAATTTAAAACATCGAATTTTTCTAATGCTTTTTCTAAAGTATTTTCAAATCTTCCTGTAATGATTTGAACATGATTTATTTTTGCTACATTAAAATTATGTTCTGCAATTTTTGAAATATTAGGGCAACCTTCTAAAGTAATAAATTTTGATTTTTGATTCGGAAGTGCTTGATATAGAGTAGTTAAACCAAGAGAAGTTCCCATTTCTATCATTGTTTTGGGTTGATAATAATTCACGAGTCGAAATAATAATTCGCCTTGAGAACTAGGAGAAACAGCTGATTTTGCAATATTGCTGACTTTTCTTTTATTATTATTTTTAACATGAGAACCTGCACCAAAATCTGTAACAGAAATAGCCGTCTTATTTTTCAATAATTTTTTTTTTATAATTTTTAAAAAGTCAAAAGAATAATAATATCGTTTATCATCTAAAATATTTTCACAAAATTCAAATACAAAAGGAGAATGAATTTTATATTTTGTTTTAGCTTTAAAATAATAATTAAAATATCGTAATATAATTTTAAATCTTTCCAATTTTTTAAGATATAAATAAGGGCATAACTTATAAGTTATGCCCTTATTAATGATTAAAATAAATCTTTAAAATTTAGCATCAACCCTTAAAGAAAAACTCATTGGTGGTTCTAATTGTCCTGGACGCAAAGAATATTCTCTATTGGTTAAATTTTTACCGACTACAGATACTTTTACTTGATCATTAATATGATATCCCATTCTTGCACCAAATACCCAATATGCACCATCATTTTCTGCTCTATAATTATTAATACCAAATAAATTATTTAAAATCGTATCAATTGCATCTACTTTAGATCCTCCAATTAGAGAAACTCCAAAAGTCATCATCTTCAATTTAGTTTCTACATCTAATTTTAGTGTATGCTGTGAACGATATTTTAAAATATTTTCTGATGATGTTGAAAAGAAATTATTTAATTGTCCTTCACTTAGCATACCAATATCTGTACTAGAAGTTCCTGGAGGTACTTCTTCAAATAATTTGAATTTAGGATTGATATAAGTATATCCAATTAAAACGTTAGTTGGAAATCTACTTTTTTTAGGATTTGTTCCTCCTGCAACTGTTATTTCTGTACCATTAATTACTGTAGCTCCTACATTTTGAGATTTAAACCCAAAACCTAAAATACTATTAGGATCTAAAGCAAAATTAAATTCCATCATATTTTGATATTCTGTCCAAAAACCAGAAATATCTACGAATCCTTGGAAATTAGCCACTTGAAAACCTTGTTTAATTCCAATTTCAGAACTCCAACCTGTTTCAGATTCTAATGTTGGATTAGGTAAAATATTAAGACCTCCTACGTTAGTAGTAATATATTTTTCTGCAATTGTTGGATACCTATATCCTTGTCCCCAAGAAGCCCTAATATAAGTAAATTCCGCAGGTCGATAATTCAATCCTACTCTAAATACAGGTTTTGACTCTGACTCTTTTCCATCTCCTAAGAAATCTCCATTTACAACAGAAGGTCCATCTAGTGCATTGTATTCATTTCTAGCACCTACTGAAATATTTAATATATTTTTATTTTCTACTTTATTTCCTTCAGCATCCTTAGAAAAATAAAACTTTTTATCTCCCTGAACATATAAAGCATAATTTGTAGCAACATAAGTAGTATCACCATATAATGTTCCTTGAACTAAAGTATTGGTAGCTACAACTCCTGTTGTAAATACAAGGTCTAACTCTTCAAATTGTCTTTGAAATTGATATTCATTATAAAATAAATCGGAAAAGTTTCCTTGATTATTGGCATTATCATTATTGGTAGAAAAATAACGCCCCATGTATTTATGCCTATTTCCCTTTTTATCATAATAATTAACAAATGGATCTATATTGAAACGTTTCGTCTTACTATTCGTCATATTATCGACATCTCCTACATAAGCTCCTTCATTTTCATTCACCCAAAGGAAAACAGTATTACTACTTCCCGCATTAAAATTCGTATAAAATCCAACATTCAAATTTTCATTAACTCTATATCTCAATTTATTGGTTAGACGAATTTTATTATCTCTCGCATTTTGAATATAGCTATAATCCAAATAACCTGTTGTACCAAAAACCCAGTCTATGTTTTTAAATTTTTGGCGATGTACTAAAGAAGCTCCTACTTTCATTGGAGTAGGAACATTGTCTGGTTTCCACCAATGTTTTATAGAATCTTTAGGTCTAAAAAAGGTTTCATTATACATTGCAAAATTCGTTTCTGGTTCATTTTTAGCATAAGCCGTACGAATATTAATAATACCATTTAAAGCAGATGAACCATATAAAGCTGAAGCAGCACCTTTAACAACCTCAATTTGTTCAATATTTTCAACAGGAACATCTGTCCAGTTTGGATAACCTGCATCTCCTGCTAGAATAGGAATGTCATCTACTAATAAAAGAACACGACTACCTGCTCCATAAGAAAAACCAGAACCACCTCGTATGTTGGCTTGTCCATCAATAATAGTTACTCCAGGAACTTTATCAAGTACTTCATCTACTGTTGTTGAGTTTGTAGTTTCAGCTAATTCTGGTTGTATGACCTCCATAGATACCGTTACTTCTCCAAGAGGTTTATCAAATTTTCCACTTGTTACTGTTGCAGTTTCTAAGATATTGACTTCTCCATATTCTAAAACGACATTTATTTCTTGAGTTTCTCCATCTGCAATAGTAAATGTTTTTGTATAATCATCATATCCTGTATAACCTACTATAACAGTATGTTCTCCTGCTGGAATTTCTAAGGTAAAAGAACCATCTAATTCTGTTACAGTGCCTATTTCTCCTACCATAACAGTAGCATTTGGTAGTCCATCAGGTTCTTCTTCGCTAGTAACTATTCCTTTTATTGTTCCTTGAGCTATTACATATTGACTCAGTAAAACTAAAGTTAATATTCTTAATAGTGTAGATATTTTTTTAAAATTCATAATATATAGGTTTGGTAATGTTATTCTAATAAAATACTAAAAATCAAATACTTAAATTGTTCCACAGCTTAATTATTCAATAATACTAAGATAAAAGTAGTATTTTTTTTTAATTATTGAATTAAAGATTTTTTTAGCACAAATGTAAATGTATATAATTTTTATTGAAAGTATATGGCAATATATACTACGATAACATGTTAAAAGCCTTTACATATTTTCCTAATATGATGAGAATATCCTATCTTGCGTTTTAAAACATTTACTAAACCTATTTTATTTCTAAAAAAAATTATATGAAAAAAGTACTTTTACTCTTTATTCCATTATGTTTCATGTATATGAATCTTAATGCTCAGTGTACTCCAGAGCCTAACCTACCTGATGGATTTTTAGGGGTTTGGCCTGTTGGAGAAAGTGAAGAACCCTGTGATACCATTATTCCTTCAACTCCTGCTAATCAAGGAGAATTGTTTGAGTTTACATTTACAGCTTTTGCTCCAGGAGAAATTGAATTTTCTGGTAATACAGTTACTTTGGCTGATGTTGTTGTCGATAGTATTCAAGGACTTCCAGAAGGTTTAGAGTATGTATGTGATCAAACAGATTGTGTATTTCCTGGTGGTCAAGGAGGTTGTCTAAAAATTACAGGAATAACGACTGCTCCTGTAGGGATTTATGATTTAAAAATATTTGCAACTGTAAATATTATTTTTGTAGGACCTACACCTCTTCCTGTAACATTTCCTCCAGATCCTGGAAGTTTAGGAGAACAATTAGGATTACCAGCTTGTCCTTATTCTATTGAAGTGAGAGATCCTTCATCTAACCAAAGTGTTATTGAAGAGCAAGTGAGTATCAAGCAAAATACTCCTAATCCATTTACAGATATTACAAATATTGAAGTAAATGCAAAAGCTGGAGATTATACATTTAGTGTATTTAATCTTTTAGGAGAAGTAGTTCACACTCGTCAATTAACTTTAAATGGACAAGAGAACATAGAATTTGATGCTTCTGCTTTAGATGCTGGAATGTATATTTATTCTATTTCTAACGAAAATGGTAGTGTTTCTAAACGTATGATGGTACAATAAGAAATTCTTATTCATTGCGTAAACATGAGTCATCCCGAATTTTAGTTATTAAAATTCGGGATGTTTTTTATACA
>JAHDII010000189.1 GCA_020630895.1 Saprospiraceae bacterium | reverse complement strand
GAAAGAAATATGAAAACACTTAAACTTATTATTCATTTTCTATTTAATATAAGAATTTTCTTCATGCGACGGTGCAATTTGAAAACTTCCTTACAATAAAACAAACGATTTCGTTAGTTTTTTTCAATTTTTCAAAAAAAAAATTTATTTATGAGTATAAATACCTATTTATATTCTATTTAATCATAAAATTCTTCTTCTTTTTCTAAATATTTTTGTTGGATTTTTTTATATCTAAATACTAAATCTGCCAACCAAACTCCTAATAAAGTCCATCCTATAATTGCAGGATAAAAAACCATCCTCATGGTATTATCTAAATCCTCTCCACCTAAGCCTGGATTTCCTCCATTTCCTGGATGTAAAGAATCGTATAGCCTTGGAAAAACAAATAATAGAGGAATTAAAGTAGCAAATGCAAATATATTATATACTGATGAAATTCGTGCTTGAGTTTCATAATCATCGAAGGAAGAACGAAGTACTAAATAGGCCAAATAAATGAGCATAGCAATAGCAGACATATTCTGTTTTACATCAAAACTCCACCATTCGCCCCATGTCCATTTTGCCCATACAGCTCCTGTAATTAATCCTAATATTCCAAATAATATTCCTACTTGAGTTAATGCTAAGGTTTTAAAATCTTCATGTTCTCTATTAGTAACTGTTTTAAGGGTAATGAACCAACCTGTTACTCCTACCATTAAACCCACTCCAGCAATACTTTTAATGATTATCCCTAAACTAGCCATTGATTTGGGTATCACAAAAAAAGAAGCGATTAATATTATAAAAGAGACTAATGTTCCTGCTCTAAATTTACTCTTATATTTATCAGTCGGTTGATATAAATATCTACAACTAAATATACTAGCTGCATAAAAAATAATAATCATCCCAAACCAAAGTGGAACATGAAAAAATAAATTTCTAATCGTTTCGTATAAAATATTTCTATAAGGAAATGTCAAGCCTTCTTTGACATTCATTTTTTCAAGAACAATATCTGTATATAGAGAATCTGCTTTAGCTAGATTGATTTCTTTTTGAGTAATTTGTAACGCACCTGGCAATAAAGAATATCCATCAATTTCATTATCAATAAATAAAGAGGCTTCTATAAATTGTTCTCCTGTTTTTAAATATTTAGGAATGCTAAAAAGAAGATTTATTTCTGTTTGAGAGATAGGAGTAATTTTCTTTGCTTGAATAAGATAAGTCGAATCCAACCTCAGAATAGCAGAAATATTTTTTGCATCTAAATAATGAGTATTATATCCTTTTACATATAAATTGACTTCTTCTCCTGCTTGAGTATCATCTGGTGTAATGTATAGAATACCTGGTTTTAAAGGAATTAATAATCCTGCTAAAAATGTATATAGCAATAAAAGGACTGAAAGGATTTTCCACCAATTTTTTGATAAATTCATGTTGTTTTATATTTAATCTTTCCACAAAAAAGGAAATAAAACATAAGCTAGTGCCATCAAAATAGTAATAATAGCTAATAAAGTTAAAATATCTTGATTTACTGATGTATCTGTAATTAGTACAGCACTAGCAGAAATTTTAATTACAGATATTAGTATTGGCAAAATTACAGGAAAACTTAATATTGCCATTAATGTAGCAGAATTATTTGCTTTATTAGCTATTGCTGAAATAAAAGTAAAGGTTACTGCCATTCCTATACTTCCTAATAATATGGCTATAAAAAATAGAGTTTTATCTTTTACAGGATCTCCTGTGACTATTCCAAAAATAGTATAAGTTAAAAGGTTTAATCCTATTAATAAAACACTATTATAAATTATTTTAGAAAAAATAACTGCTACTGGATTTGTAATGGTATAATAGTATAGTTGTCTTTGTCCATTTTCTCTTACAAAACTTTTTGTAATCGCATTAATAGATGTAAAAAGAACGATAATCCAAAAAAGAGGATTCCAAGTTTGTGGGCTTACTCTAATAAATCCATTATACACAATAAAAATAGTAGATAGTACATATAATATGATACCTCCAATAGCATATTTGCTGCGCCATTCTAACAAAAATTCTTTAGCAATTAGTATAGATATTTGTTTAATATGCTTATTCATCCTATAAAAGTATCACTCAAAATGAATAAAGGGACAACTCCTATTAAAGTTGCCCCTTTATTTTATTTATCAATCATTGGTTTATCCCATCATCATATCATCGTAAGAATTTTCTTCTTCTTTTTGAGGAGAATATTCTTCTTCATGAGTTACCACTAAGTTACGATATTTATGATTTCCTGTTCCTGCTGGAATTAGTTTTCCTACAATTACATTTTCTTTTAATCCTAATAAACCATCTTGTTTTGCAGCTATCGCAGCTGTAGAAATTACCTTGGTAGTTTCTTGGAAAGATGCAGCTGATATCCAACTTTGAGTTCCTAATGATGCTTTTGTAATTCCTTGAAGCAAAGAACTAGATGTTGCTGTTCTTGCATCTCTAAATTGAACAATCTTTTTATCATTACGTTTCAAATAAGAATTTTCTTCTCTTAATTGGCGTAAAGTAACAATTTGTCCTTTTTTAAGATTCGTAGAATCATTCTCATCAGTAATGATCTTCTTATCAAATATCCAATCATTCTCTTTTAAGAAATCATATTTTTCTACAGCTTCTCCTTCTAAGAATGTAGTATCACCTGGATCTTCAATTTGAACACGACGCATCATTTGTCGTACGATAACTTCAATATGCTTATTATTAATAGTAATCCCTTGAGAACGATATACTTCTTGTACTCCATTAACAAGGTACTGTTGAACAGCATGTGGTCCTTTGATATTTAAAATATCTCTAGGGGAAATTGAACCATCAGATAAACGTATACCTGCACGAACAAAATCGCCATCTTGGACTAAAATATGTTTTGATAAGCCTACTAAATATTTACGACGTTGAGAACCGTCTCTAGCTTCAACAATAATCTCTCTATTTCCTCTTTTTATTTTACCAAAATTAACAATACCATCAATTTCAGAAACAACTGCTGGATTAGAAGGATTACGCGCTTCAAATAATTCTGTTACACGAGGTAAACCACCCGTAATATCTTGTACTTGACTCAATTTACGAGGAATCTTAACAATTTTAGAACCACTACTAATATCAATTCCTTCTTCAACATCTAAATATGCTCCTACAGGTAAGTTATAAGATTTTAATATATCTCCTTCTGGAGAAACTATATGTACTGTAGGAATTTGACGTTTTTTCTTAGTTTCAATAATTACTTTTTCTTGGTGTCCTGTAGTACTATCTTGTTCTACTCTAAATGTAACCCCTTCTTGAATATTTTCAAATTGAACAATTCCTGAAAATTCAGAAATGATTACATTATTAAATGGATCCCAATTACAAATAACATCTCCTTTATTTAGTTCTTGACCTTCAGGATTCACTAAAAGATTAGAACCATAAGGAATATAATTTGAAGTAAATAATTTCCCTGTTTTCTTGTCTGATATTCTATATTCTGCTGAACGAGATAGTACTACATTAGATTCCTTCCCATCTTTATCAATATGAGTGGTTATTTTTAAACCATCAAAAGAAATAACTCCATCAAATTTAGAAGCTAATTCAGAATCTGTTGTTGTACGAGTCGCGATACCACCAATGTGGAATGTACGAAGTGTCAACTGTGTACCTGGTTCACCAATAGATTGAGCAGCAATAATTCCAACAGCATCTCCTTCTTCTCCTAATCGTCCTGTAGCTAAGTTTTTACCATAACACTTAGCACATACTCCTCTTTCTATAGAACAAGTTAATACCGAACGAATATATACTGTTTCTATACCTTCATCTTCAATATAATCTGCTAAATTTTGAGTAATATAATCTCCCGCAGATAAAATAAGTTCATCTGTTACAGGATGTACAACATCTTCTAAAGCATAACGACCTGCTATACGAGAAGATAATGTTTCTACTACTTGTTCATTGTCTTTTAATGCAGTAGTTTCTAAACCTCTTAATGTTTCACAATCATCTTCCATGATGATAACATCTTGAGATACATCTACTAAACGACGTGTTAAATAACCTGCATCGGCTGTTTTTAAAGCCGTATCTGCTAAACCTTTACGAGCACCGTGTGTAGATAAGAAATATTCTAATACTGAAAGACCATCTACGAAATTAGAAAGGATAGGGTTTTCAATAATAGCTCCTCCTGTATCACCTGATTTACGAGGTTTTGCCATTAAGCCCCTCATACCACACAACTGTTTAATTTGTGCTTTAGAACCACGAGCCCCTGAGTCTAACATCATATATACCGAATTAAACCCTTGTTTATGTTCGGTCATTTCTTTCATTAAATTATTAGTAATTCTCGTATCGGCAATCGTCCATATATCTATAATTTGGTTATAACGTTCATTATTTGTAATGAATCCCATATTATAGTTATCGACAACTTCATCTACTTTTTCTTGAGCTGTTTCAATAGATGAAATCTTTTGTGTAGGAGTAATTAAATCTCCTAAGTTAAAAGATAAACCACCTTTATAAGCCCAATAAAATCCTAAATCTTTAATACTATCTAAGAATTTGGCTGTAACTTCTGTATTCGTTCTTTCTAATATTCCACTGATAACTTTACGAAGTTGTTTTTTTCCTAAAACATCATTCACAAAGGGTACCATTTTAGGAACAGACTGATTGAATATAACTCTTCCTACTGTAGTTTCAGTTAATCTATTCACTAAATTTCCTTCTTCATCTTCTACAGGTACTTTTACATTAATTACTGTATTCAACTCTATTTGTCCTTCATTATAAGCTATAATTACTTCTTCTGGACCATAGAATTTGCGACCTTCTCCTCTTACTTTAATTTCATCTGTTGAACGACGTTCTTTAGTAATATAATATAATCCTAAAACCATATCCTGAGAAGGAAGAGTAATAGGAGAACCATCTTGTGGATTCAACATATTATGAGCAGAAAGCATTAATACTTGAGCTTCCAAAATTGCAGCATGTCCTAAAGGTACATGAACCGCCATTTGGTCACCATCGAAATCCGCATTAAATGCTCCACAAACTAAAGGATGCAATTGAATCGCTTTTCCTTCAATCAATCGTGGTTGAAAAGATTGTATAGATAAACGGTGTAATGTAGGAGCCCGATTTAAAAGAATCGGATGTCCTTTCATTATATTTTCTAAAATTTCCCAAATTACGGGATCTTTTCTATCTACTAATTTTTTAGCTGACTTTACAGTTTTTACTATACCTCTTTCTATTAGTTTTCTAATCACAAAAGGTTTAAATAATTCTGCTGCCATTCCTTTAGGCAAACCACATTCATGTAATTTTAAAGTAGGTCCTACTACAATTACAGAACGTCCTGAATAATCAACACGTTTTCCTAATAGATTTTGACGGAATCGTCCTTGTTTTCCTTTTAAAACATCACTTAAAGATTTAAGAGAACGTCCTCCTTCTGCCTTTACAGCATTTGATTTACGAGAGTTATCAAATAGAGAATCTACAGATTCTTGAAGCATCCTTTTTTCATTACGAAGAATTACTTCAGGTGCTTTGATTTCTAATAAACGTTTTAGACGATTATTACGAATAATTACTCTACGATATAAATCATTCAAATCTGAACTTGCAAAACGTCCTCCATCTAATGGAACTAATGGACGTAATTCTGGTGGTACAACAGGCAAGTATTGAATAATCATCCATTCTGGGCGATTTTCAACTCTTGATAAACCATCTCTAAATGCTTCAACAACTCTAAGACGTTTTAATGCTTCAGATTTACGTTGTTGAGATGTTTCGTTAGCCGCTTGATGGCGTAAGTCATAAGAAAGAGTATCTAATTCTAATCTTTCTAATAAATCTCTTACTGCCTCAGCTCCCATTTTAGCAATAAATTTATCTGGATCGCTATTTTCTTTAAGCTGATTGTCTGCTGGTAATTTATCTAAAATTTCAAGGTATTCTTCTTCTGTAAGAAGATCCATTTTTGTAGCCCCATTTGGAATATCCTTATTCTTAGCACTTTTTCTTTTAGATTTAGTTTCTGGAACACCAATTACTCCTGGTTGGATAACTACATATCTTTCATAATAAATGATTGTTTCCAATTTTTTAGAAGAAAGACCTAATAAATAACCAATTTTATTAGGTAAAGATTTGAAATACCAAATGTGTACTACAGGTACTACTAATTTGATATGTCCCATACGCTCACGGCGTACTTTTTTTTCTGTTACTTCAACACCACATCTATCACAAACGATTCCTTTATAACGAATACGTTTATATTTTCCACAATAACATTCATAATCCTTTACAGGACCAAATATTCTTTCACAGAAAAGACCGTCTCTTTCTGGTTTATAAGAACGGTAATTAATTGTTTCGGGTTTAAGGACTTCTCCATAAGATCTTTCCAATATTTGATCTGGCGAAGCCAAACCAATTGTAATATTGTCAAAATTTGAATCTACCCTATTGTTAATCTGCTTTTTAAACGGCATAGTTATTAATTAATTAATAAAATAAAAAAAATAATTAATAAT
>JAHDII010000188.1 GCA_020630895.1 Saprospiraceae bacterium | reverse complement strand
GCAATTTCATTTTTTAATTTTCCCTTTCCTTTGCCATGAATAATAAAAACTTTAGGAACTCCCAATTCTATGGCTTCCTGTAAATAATTTTCAAAAATTTGAAGTTGAAAACGTAAAATTTCACCATTAGACATCTTTGAATAATCACTCACTAAATTTTCAATATGTAAATCTTTTACAGTTTCAAAATGAGCATATCTTTGAACATCAACCCCTTTCCATTCTTCATAAGATATATCGTTTTTTTCTGGTGAAGAAATATTTTTTTGAGTATAAGATTGAAGAGACTCTTTTTTCTTTTCTATCTGAAAAGGTTCAAAAAGAGCATATACAAAAGCAGGGCGATCTAATAAAGGAACTGTTCGCTTTTTTGTAAAAAATTGCTTAGGCTTGAGTTTAAAATTTTTATTCAACCATTCATTCATCCCCTCAGTACTGACTTGCCTACAACTAATATCTATATTAGGATTATCACTCAAATAATCGGCTTGCATTTCCATTAATTTATAAACTCCATTGGGTTCTACTTTTCCATTTTCTTTTTTTAATGGGATTTTTTTTCTAATAATATTAATATCATATAAAACTTGATATTGTGTATCATTAATAATATATACAATATATCTTTGAGTACTATTATCCGTTCTTTTTACAGCTTCAAAAGCTAGTAAAATTCCTTCATTCTTTAGAATAGTATATTGTCTATTAGGTAAAGGATAATCAAAAGATTTTTTTTGATTTTTGCCTTTGACTACTTTCCCTTTTACAGAAGAATTTTCTAATTCTTTATCAATACGCTCTAAATGATCTGGAAAAGCAGGAATTTCGATCCCTCCATCAAGCAAAACAATAAACATTCCATCATCCAGAAAGTCAATGATTTTTCCTTCTGCACCTGTATGAACAAAACGTACTCTATTTCCTAAGCCTAATAACATAATAATCAGATAATTTAATCAAAATTACACATACTTATTTATTTGCAAAACAACTTTGCTATATTGAGCCATAATTTTTATAAATGAAGGTATTAATTATTCGATTTAGTTCCATAGGAGATATAGTATTAACAACTCCTGTCATTCGTTGTTTAAAAAAACAATTGAATGTAGAACTTCATTATGTTACAAAAAGAAAATATATAAGCATTATAGAACCTAATCCTTATCTTGATAAGATTTGGTCTTTTCAGAATAGAATACAAGAGCTATTTGAAGCACTTAAAAAAGAACAATTTGATTATATCATAGATTTACACAAAAATTTGCGTTCTTTTCATCTCAAACAAATTTTAAAAGTTCAAGCATTCAGCTTTAATAAATTAAATTGGGAAAAATGGTTAATGACTCAATTTAAAATCAATCAACTTCCTAAGATTCATATTGTGGATAGATATATGAAAAGTGTAGAATCATTGAATGTTGTTAATGATAACCAAGGCTTAGATTTTTTTATTACAAAAGAAGATGAAGTAGAAGTAGAACAATTTTTGCAATCTATAAAGTGCCATCTCAAAGAAGAATATATTGCCATTGTTATAGGAGCTACATATTTTACGAAACGACCTACACTTCAACTTCTTACAGATTTATCCAATCAATTGACTCAAAAAATAATTTTAATAGGAGGACCAGAAGATCAAAAAAGAGGAGAGGAAATTATTCATCACTCAAACCATAAAAATATCTATAACTCCTGTGGATTTTTATCCATTAGAGCTTCAGCAACATTAATTCAAAATGCAGAATGGGTCATTACTCCAGATACAGGAATGATGCATATTGCAGCAGCTTTTCATAAAAAAATAATATCTATATGGGGAAATACTATGTCAGATTTTGGCATGTTTCCTTATTTCCCAAATAATTTTTTAAAAACTTCTATTCTTATTGAAAATAAAGAAGTATCTTGTCGTCCATGTTCTAAAATAGGATATGATGCTTGCCCTAAAAAACATTTTAAGTGTATTAGAGATTTAGATATAAATCAAATTATAGAAACTATAAATTTGAAATAAATTTAAATTTTAGTTGTGAAAATGCTTGTTATTTTTATTCAAAAGAGTAAATTAGCAAGTGAATAATCACTTAAAGTTGCTAAATTTTACTAAAATAGTAAATAAGATATATATATAATTAGTTAAATAACATAACTATATGTTGCATCAAAACATACTTAATATGTCACGTATAAAAACCATTTTTACATCAATTGCAATCATGTTGATGGTATCAACTTCGTTTGCACAAGACATTCATTACACTCAATATAATATGGCACCTTTGTCATTGAATCCAAGTTTAGCAGGTGCTTTTGAAGGTACTTTTAGAATTGGAGGATTATATAGAGATCAATGGAGAAGTGTTATATCCAATCAATTTATTACACCTTCTGTTTATATTGATGCTCCTGTATTTAGGGGCTTTGGTAAAAAAGATTGGGTAGGACTTGGAGCTGTTGTAGTCAATGATAAAGCAGGAACAGTTTCTTTAACCAATACCATTTTAATGGGAGGTATTTCTTATCACTTAGCTTTGGGAAGCAAAGGAAATACAGTTATCTCTTTAGGAGGACAAGGAGGGTATGTCCAAAAAAGAGTAGATAAATCAGGAGCTATATTTGAAGATCAAATCTTAACAGGTTCTGCAAGTTCAGATTTACAAAATATTGTAAATGATAGAGTTTCTTATGCAGATTTTAATGCTGGACTCTCTCTTCGCTCTGTTTTAAATAAAAGGATGAATTTTAATTTAGGATTTTCTATGCTTCATTTAGCACAACCTAATTATACTACTTTTGTAGATCCTGTAGCTGCTGGAATACCAGATGAAGATTTAGAATTGCCTAGAAGAATGATAGGACATGGAGAATTTAATGCTGATTTAACAGACAAATGGACTTTATCTCCTTCATTTTTGTATCAACGAATTTCTGGAGGTCAAGAAGCTGCTATTCAAACTTTAGCAGGATATCATTTTAATACTGAAAAAGACATCACATTACGATTTGGAGGAGGATATCGTATAGGAGATGCTGCTCAAGCTATTGTAGGTTTTGATTATAAAGGATTTAGAATAGGTGCTGCTTATGATATTAATTTATCTTCTTTAAAAACAGCTTCCGCAAATCGTGGAGGTTTTGAAATTGCAGCTTACTATATTGCTAAAATTCGTAAAACACCTGTTGTGAAGCCAGTGATTTTCTGTCCTCGCTTCTAATAGCCTTTTGAATACTATACAATGAAAAAAGTCTTTAACATAAAATCAATCAATACGATGAAGAAACTTACAACCTTTATCGCCATAATATTAGGATTAACATTTTCTATTCATGCTCAACCGATGGGGAAAAAGTTGAATACAGAACAGAAAATTAAAATAGCAGAAGAACAGTATGCTAATGGCGATTATTATACAGCTTTAGCTTGGTATGAAAAAGCTTTAGCTGCTGATGAAGAAGATACTAAAGGAGGAGATGATATTGCGGTACTTCATAAAATAGCAGAATTGCATTATTTATTGCGTGATATGAAAAACGCTCAAAAATTTTATGGAAAATTAGTTAAAAAAGATAAAGCAGGTGCTTATCCAATGGCAAAGCTTATTTATGGAAGAGTACTCAAAATGAATGGTGAGTTAGATGATGCAGAAACTCAACTTCAACAATTTATTCAAGATGCTGATGATGGAAATGCTAAAACATTAGCTCAAGCAGAACTAGATGGCATTGCATTAGCTAGAAATATGGCAATTGAAGAAGATATTACTGTAGAAAATGCAGGTGATAATATTAATTCTCCTTATACTGATTTTGCTCCTCTATATGTAAGTGAAAATGAAATGTATTATGGTGCAATGGTTTCTAATGAAGTAGTTGTTTTAGATGGTAATGAAAAAGATTATTTTGCTAAAATTTATAAATCTACTAAAAATGGAGATAGTTGGGAAAAAGGAGAAGTCTTAGATGATGTTGTAAATAGACCCAATACCCATACTGGAAATGCTACAATTTCAGCAGATGGAAATAGATTATATTTTACAAGAGCGGATTTATCATCTAATATGATGACATCTAGTAATATTTATGTTTGCGAAAGAGATGGAAATGGATGGGGAGCTGCTCAAAAAGTAGAAGGATTAGGTGGAAGTTATATTGTTAAACATCCTGCTGTTGGTGAAATGTTTGGCGAAGAAGTATTATTCTTTACCTCTAATATGGATGGAGGAAAAGGAGGTTGGGATATTTATTATTCTAAAATTAATGGTGATTCTTATGGGGCTCCTGTAAATTTAGGAGATAAAATAAATACTGTAGGAGATGATGTAACTCCTTTTTATAGAGATGGAGTACTTTATTTTAGTTCTGTAGGACATCCTGGAATTGGAGGATTAGATGCTTTTGCTTCTGAATGGGATGGAAGTTGGAGTACGCCTAAAAATTTAGGAAAAAATATCAATTCAACTTATGATGATATTTACTTCTCTTTAAATGGAGATGGATATCAAGGATTTGTAGTATCCAATAGACCGAATAAGCGTTCTCTAAAAAGTAAAACTTGTTGCGATGATATTTATACAGTATCTATTAAAGAAGTTGTTGTAGATTTAGAAGCTCTTACTTTTGATGCTGAAAGTGGAGATCCTTTGAATGGAGCTAAAATTCAATTAATTGAAATGACTGATGGTTCTGAAGGAAATACTGAAACAGATTCTAAAGATGATAGCCATGAATATACTTTTGATTTAACAAGAAATGTTTCTTATAAATTGATTGCTAGTAGAAAAGGTTATGAAAATGCAATATTAGAATTTAATACAGCGGATATTACAGAGAGCCAAACAATTACGAAAAAAATGAAATTGGTTCCTGTTGTTGAATTTGTAGATGTAACAGTTTATGATACGATAAGAAGCCAAACTCCTATTATTTTAGATAATATTTTATATGATTTTGATAAATCTAATATTAGAAATACAGAAGAATCAGATTTGAATCAAATATATACTTATATGACATCATATCCAGATATGATCATAGAGTTATCTTCACATACAGATTCAAGAGGTAAAGATTCTTATAATCAGCAATTATCTCAACGTCGTGCAGAATCTGCAAAGAAGTGGTTAGTTTCTAAAGGGATTTCTGGAGATAGAATTAAAGCCGTAGGTTATGGAGAAACTCAACCTATTGCTGCCAATAAAAATGCTGATGGTTCTGATAATCCAGAAGGACGACAATTAAATCGTCGAACAGAATTCAAAATTATTGGAGGAACAAAATACATTATTACTTCTAGAGTAGAAAAGAGAGTTATCAAAAAAAAAGTAGGGGAGTAGAAGGCAATGCTTCTTTAGAGAAAGGAGCCCAAATGGAATTTGAAGAATTACTTTTTGATTTTGGAAACCTTAAAGAAGGAGAAAAGAAGGAAAAGATTTTCAAATTTAGAAATACAGGCGATGAAGTATTAGTTGTGGATCAAATAGTGGGTTCTTGTGGATGTACAGTACCCGAAATGGTTAAAAAAATATTTCAGCCTGGCGAAGAAGGAGAAGTCATTGTAAAATATGATAGTACAGGGAAGAAAGGAAAACAAGAAGTGGAGGTATTAATTCGCCTAAAAAACAAAAACAAAAGCGGATATCCGGCTATCAAAGAACTTAAACTTGAAGCCTTTATCAAATCGAAATAAAACGAATGACTTTTTGTCATTAAAACCCATTCTGCGAGGCTTAGAATGGGTTTTTTTGTATGAAAATTGCAATTCTATATGTTAAAATTCGTTTTTTTAACAAAAAAATCAGAAATTGTAGAACTTTTCTAAAGTTAATACACTAAACATACTATATAAAGATTAATCAAATGGACGAGAAAATGGATTTTAAATTCATATTTAAGGGACGTTTAGACTTCGGCAGTAAACGGAGTTATGATAACGTACTAAATATGTATGATTGGAAAATAACCAATCATTATAAGAAGGATGTCCTCTTTGAAGAGGAGGAATTATTTGACGAGGAACTATATTGTTTTAGTTTCCCCCGGTCTTATGTTGTACATGGAATGAAAAAGAATTTCACAGCCAATCATGGTATTTTAGCATATTTAGCTGAATTTGCTATTACAGGTCATGTTGAAATGTGGATGATTCAAAATAAACAAGTTATTGAGTATCATTTAGTAGAACCTAAAGGAGATCGTGCAGCAATTACTCAATTTACAAAAGGAAAAAAATTATCAATTAGCGAAGGGAAAAGTGAAGAAGCTATTGCGGCTCTTGATTTAGCTATTGAAAAATATGGAAAACATGCTCAAGCTTATGAACGAAGAGCTCATGTAAATTCAATGTTGCAAAAATATCATGACGCAATAAGAGATTATACTAAAAGTATTAATATTTATGCTGGAACACCTGAACCTTATTACGGAAGAGGCTTAGTTCATAAAATTCAAGGAAACTTTGAAGCAGCAGTTGAAGATTTTGATACATCAATCAAACGTTCTATTCCTCTTCAACCTATTTACTGGAAATCAAGAAGAAGAAAAGCAGAATGTTTGATGGAGTTTAATCAATATGATGAGGCAGTAAAGGAATTAAGATTTTTTACCAATAGAAAGTATAAAGAAGACGATCCTAATTTTAAAT
>JAHDII010000187.1 GCA_020630895.1 Saprospiraceae bacterium | reverse complement strand
TTTATGGGATAAAAACAAATATTAATTTGCTTCAATTTTATCTAATAATTCTTGAGTGATGCCATAATCTGCTCCATCAGCTTTTGCTAAAGCAATAGATTTTTTAGCATACTTTTTCGCCTTTCCTTTTTTGCCTAACTTATAAAATAAATGTGCTACAGTATCATTATTTTCATAGCGATTTGCCATTTTAACTGATTTTTTCGCCCATTTTAAAGCCTTTTTAAGATAATCTTTATTATCAATTACCTCATAAAATGTCCAAGCAGCTTCATTTAACTCGCCATAATCTTGAGCAGGATGTTTTTCAAAACGTTCGATAGCAGCTTTAGCATATCCTTCTCTATCTCCTAATTGTCTGTGATAACTCATTTTATAATTAGAATATAATAGCTGATATCTATCAGGAAAATATCTTTTAAAAATTCCTTCTATTTCATTTAGAGTAGGTTTAGGATCACTATAATAAATAAGATTATAAATTAAATTTTGAATTTTTTGAGTAACTTTTCTTTCCCCCAAATGAGCTTCAAATTTTTCTCTATTTTTTATAATATGATCAAATGCTTTAGAATTAGCATTATCAACATATTTAAAAATAAAATCCATATTTTCTGTTAAATTCCAGTCATACTGATTTTCAAGATATTCATTGGCTATTTTGCTATGGCTGCCATCAGCAGCATTATAACGAGCTTCAGTATATGCTCGAAGAAAATCGCTATCTCTATCTCCATCTTCATATCGTGCATCCATTGCCGATAAAGTTTTGGAAGGATCATTTGCTGTTTTGCCTAAATTAATGAAATCAGCGATTTCCATATAACCTGCAACTCTATGAATTAATGTTCCATCTCCATTAATAAAAACAAGAGTAGGATAGGCTCTAATATTATATTTTTGAGCTAAAGTAAGCCCTTCGCCTTTTTCCATATCCATTTTTACATTAATGAAATTTTTATTGTAATAATCTCCTACAGATTTTTGAGGAAATATATCTCTCGACATCTTTTTACAAGGACCACACCAAGTAGTATAAGCATCCATGAAAATAAGTTTGTCAGATTTTTTAGCCATTGCTAAAATATCATCCCATTTAGTATTTTTTTCAAAATGAATACCATCTTGAGCAAAAATACTCGCACTTATTGTGAGTAAAAAGATAAATAATGTGATTTTTTTCATTGTATTAAAATATTAATTAGATAAGCTCAATTCAATTTTTTGAATCAATTGTTTAAATTGCATTTGTGTTCTAGGATCAGGAATTTCTAATCCTTTTTGAGCTACTTTTAATGCTTTTTCACTATTTCCATTTTCGTATAGAATATTAGCATAAGTATTAATTGTATTTTTATTTTTGTCTAATTTATAAGCCATTCCAGCCCATTCTTCAGCTTTGGCAAGAGCCTTTTTATCTGTAGGAAGATATTTCATTGTTTCTAGAGCAAGGAGATTCATTTTTTCAGCATCTTTACCTGCAATATCTTTAACATATTTACTACTAGCTTTCAAATAATTTTTAGTATCTCCTGTCAATAAATAATATTTTTTATCTGCTCTCAAATGAAATAATTTAGCTCTATCCTTATCAGAAATAACATTAATTTTTTCTTTTGCCTCATCTAATAAAGCTGTACTTTCATATTCTATAGCTTTATTGATTGTTTTATTGGTGACAGCAATCACTTTTTGATTGAATTCATCTTGACCGAATTTTTTAATGATTTTCTTTTTATGTTTGATCATTAAATCAAAAATACGAGAATCTGCTTCGGTTACTGCTTCAAATAAAAATTTAAGATTAAAATCAGTACTCATATCATCTTGAGTTTTGATATAATCATTAGCCACTTTAAGGCTAGGTTTCTCAGCTCTATTTAAAGCTTTTACATAATTATAAATAAAATCAGGATCTCTTTTTCCCTCATCATATAATTTTTGAAAATCTTCACTTTTATCATTCTTACGCATCACCATTTGTCCTAACTGGATAAATGCATCTACAGGTTTTCCTCCTACAGCTCTATGAACAATTTCTCCTCCTCCATCGATAAATAAAAGAGTAGGATAAGAACGAACTTGATATTTCCTAGCAAAAGTAGGGCCTTCGCCTTTTTCCATATCTAATTTTACATTAATAAAATTTTGATTATAATAATCTCCTACAGATTTTTGAGTGAAGATATCTTTTGCCATTTTTTTACAAGGACCACACCACGCAGTGTAAGCATCAACAAAAATAATTTGATCATTTTTAATGGCTAATTCTTGGGCTTCTTCCCAAGTTCCTTCAAAAAATTGAATGCCTTCTGCTTTTATATCAAAAAATAAAATTGAAAATAGGATGAATAATATTGTTTGTTTCATAATATAATAATTTCAAAAAAATGCTCAAATGCTATACCAAAGGTACAAGGTTTTTCTATAGTTTGAACGTCAAAATGTGGACAAAGGGTTGATTTTCTAATAATCTTTAACGAAAGTTTCACATCCATTCTATTTTTTTTGTGATAGATTCTCGTTTTCCTATTACTTTTTCACCATCATAATATCCCATATAAAAAAATCCTAAACAGCGTTCTCCTTCATTTAATTGTAAGAAGGTCGTCGCTTGATACGCTGCTTTTGGACTGCTCCAATAAGAACCAATGCCATAAACGGAACAAGTCAACCACATATTTTGTACTGCCATAGCTACTGCTGCAATTTCTTCTTCTAAAGGGACACTTTCTTTAGGATCACGTTGCATACAAATGGCAATAATACAGGCAGATTGTAAAGGTTTTTGGATTGTCTTTTTGTACTTTATTTCAGAAAATTTTTCTTGAGGAGTATTTTTTTGATAAAATTGACCTAAATAATCACTCAGTTTTTGTCGACTATCATTCATAAAAACTTTAAATCGCCAAGGCTCAGTTTTTCTGTGCGTAGGTGCCCAATTCGCATTTTCTAAAATTTCTGAAATAATTTCTTTTTCTATAGGTCGAGTACTATACATATTGGGATATATAGAACGTCTTTCTCTTATTAAGGTATTAATTTGCTTTGGTGTCATGCCCATTTTTTAATTAGTATTTATAGAATTTATATGTACGATCATTAATCGTAATAAAATACATGCCTAGAGCTAAGTTTTCAATTGATAATTCTAGATTATTATTAATTATTTTCGTATTGAATTTTCCTCTTGAAATTTCAGAGCCATTTATATTATAGATTTTAATATTATGTATATCATGAATAATTCCTTCAATGATTAATACATCTTTGCTAGGATTAGGATAAAGATGCAGCAGATTATTATTCAAGTCAACTTTTGAAATATCACTATAATAATAATCTCCATTAAAATCTACTTGTTTAAGTCTATAATATGATATTCCTCCAAATGGATTTTTATCTTCTGTTTGGTAATGTATAGGAATGAGTGAATTTCCTGCACCGTCAATTTTTTGAAAAGGAAGCCAATCAATCCCATTTTTTGATTTTTCTACTTCAAAATAATTATTGCTAATTTCTGAAACAGTTTTCCATTCAATCATAACAGTTGTATTGTGTTGGATTGCTGTTGTAAATTTTGTTAATTCTACTGGGGTAGGGACAATTGTTTCTTGAATTCTAAAATTAGCAAAAAGAACAACTTCATCTCTTAAATCTAGAGGATTATTTAAGCTTCTATAAATACCCCATTTGGGTCGGATAAATGAAGCATCTGTTTTCCACATCCTAATAGAATTATTGCTATAAGAGAAAAGAGTTGTACCATCAGAAACTTTAGTAATTGTTATAGAATATGTTCCCGTTTCTCCATATAAAACAGTTTCTACAACATTGACCCATTCTCCTTTAAAAGGGCTTAAATCTACTTGAGCTAATGTTATTTGGCTAGTGGTTTCAGCATATCTTAATTGTAATTTATCAGGACTACCTTTTCTCGTGGTTAGTGTGATTAATGGCATACTAGATTCTGTTCCTCCTACTGCTTTTAATTGATGAATATGTGTAAAACTGGAAGAAGACTGAAAATTAGCATCTAGTTTAAATTTCCATTGATAATCAAATTGTTCTCCTTCAATTCCTTTTAAACTATCAGGAGATGATGCATAAGTTTTAATCTCATTTCGTTGTCTATCAAAGTTGATGCACCTATCATCATCTTCATTTACATGAATATGAAATCTAAAAACGTTTGTATTTAAAGTAGCATCATAGACTTCGTCTATATGTCTTCCAAATATAGCATGATTACAATCGGGTTCTTCAACAGCATCATAACCTGGAGCCAATTTTGAAGTAATTAATTCATAAGTATTTCCTGGACCGTCAGCATCTAAAAGTAGTTGAGATTTGGCAGAAGTAAAGGTTAGAGTAAAAAATATGTATATGATATATTTTTTCATGAAAATTATTTCTTCTTTGCTAAAAGTGAATAAACCATAGGTATATGATTTCCTAAATGTTGAATTCTAAACTTGTTGGGTTCAAATTCAATAGTTTTTTCAAAACAATTATACGGAGAATAATCAAATTCGTTTAGAGAATTGATTTCTAAATGATTTTGTATTAAACTATTAATAACTTCCGATAAGCTATGATTCCAAGCAACATACTCAAATTTTGTAGTTGATTTTTTATCTCCATAAGTTCCTTCTTCTTCCTCTTTTATAGGACCTGTATTGAAATAATTATATTGAATTTTTGAAAAACGATCATCGAACATCCAAACAACAGGATGAAATTCAGCAAATACAAATTGTCCTTGTGGTTTTAAAAAATGATGAATGATTTTTGCCCATTTGTCTAAATCGGGTAACCAGCCAATTGTGCCATAGCTGGTAAAAACAATATCAAATTTTTGATCTAAATGTTGAGGTAAATCATATATATCACAACAAATAAATTCAGCAGAGCTTTGAGTCAATTGTGCTAATTCCTTAGCTTTTTCTATCGCTTTATCAGATAAATCAACACCAATAGATATTGTCGCCCCTAATCTATTCAGAGATATCGTATCTTGCCCAAAATGGCACTGAAGGTGTAAAATAGATTTTCCTTGAATATCTCCTAATAATTGAAGCTCAATATCATTTAAAGAAGATTTTCCTTGGATAAAAGATGGATTATCATAAAAATCAGAATTATAGTGTAATTCCGTTCTTTCGTTCCATGATTTCTTATTAATCGTGATATAATCTATGTTTTTATCATTCATACAAATATAATGTATTTTATTTTCAGAAAATATTGAAAGTTTAAAAAATTTATTGTATCTTTGAATTACATTAATTATACTTCAATATAAGTATTATTCGTTTGAATACAAAAATGTAATAATAATGGAAAGAATACAAGAATATAACAAAACAGGAGGAGCATTAGACCTTTTTATGCAATCAATCTTATATATACCTACTGTTGTTTTTGCTATTGGAACATTATGGTATAATGAATTTATACTTGCTGCTTTATCCATTCAAATCTTTTTAGGAATTTATCAAGTAGGTAGTGGTTTAGTTGGAGCTTCTAGAGGAGATAAATGGAAAATCCAATATTTATTAGTCGTTATGGTTTATTTTTTAGTTTGGGGTTTTGGATATATTCTTTTAGATAAATTGAGATTTCCTAGAGATATGATGCAAATATTGATGATTATTTATGTTATGGTCATTCCTTATGCGATTGGAGGGTATTATTTTTTACGCTCTATTTTAGATTATAAACAAGTGAGAGATATTAGAGCCCAAAAAGATATTATTGAAGATAATATTTTAGATGCTGGAATAATATAAATTTATTTACTATGGAAAATATACCACCTATTGGATTTTTAAAAATAGATATTGCGATTCAAAAAGTTTTGGGAATTTTAATTTTATTGACTTTAATTGTTTTTCCAATAGCGATGTTATTAGCTATTCCTTTTGGAGCATGGCAAGTGATTAGTGGAATTATAGGAGTTTCATATGGCAGTAAATGGAGAAAAAAATATTTATTTATTGTAGCATCATATTTTTTATTTTGGTATGGAACAGCTTATTTGGGGGGTATAGACATATATCCAATATCCGCAGGAATTGCAACAATTATTCTTTTTGTAGTTCCTATAGTTTTAGGAATTAGATATTTAGCAAAGACTGAAAAAGAAATTGCCAAAATTGAAAAAAAGGAAGGTCAAATTTTTGAAGATATGCCTGATATTTTAGATGTTGAATTAATTAATGGTAAATATTAAATATGATTTCACAAAAAAGAATGAATATTGATGCCTTAGGACAATTTATTTTATTATTGTCTTCTATTTTTTTATTATTTCCTTCTTTTCATACACTAGGAATTGTTGCAGTTATTATTTTAAGTGCTTGGCAAATTATGAGTGCTGTACATTTAATTTTAGTGTATAAATATTTTCAGAAAATTAATTTTCTGAAAATATTTATAGTGCTCATTGTGAGTTCATTTATTTGGATGAAATGGGTAGGCGATTGGGCTTTTATTCCTGTTGTAGTATTATGTATATGGTATTTTTATCAAACGATAAAAGATGTTATAATTATAAAAAGAAAACCTATTTCTTTTTGGAATATGAAATTTTAAATTAATTTTTATTCAATAATAAATAAATCAGAAGCAATTTTATCTGCAATTAATTTT
>JAHDII010000186.1 GCA_020630895.1 Saprospiraceae bacterium | reverse complement strand
GTTTTTTTAGTACTTTTAATTCAGATGCAGTCAAAAATGTAGAATTATATAAAGGAGGTTTTCCTGCTCAATATGGAGGGCGTTTATCTTCAGTAGTGGATGTAAAATTAAAAGAAGGAAACAAGAAAAAGTTTTCCGGTTCTGGAGGTTTAGGAATTATTGCTTCTCGATTAACTTTAGAAGGACCTATCAAAAAAGAAAAAGGATCTTTTATTATTTCTGGAAGAAGAACTTATGTAGATTTAATTACAAGACAAGTTAATAAAATCAATCAAGACAAAGAAAATTATACACAAATTCCCGATTATTATTTTCATGATTTGAATGGAAAAGTAAATTATGAAATAACGGATAAAGATAAAATATTTATTAGTGCCTATTATGGGCGTGATGCTTTTGGTTTTAAAGATGATGATTTTGATTTTACTTTTAAATGGGGAAATATTGCAGCAACAGCAAGATGGAATCATGTTTATAATTCAAAATTATTTTCAAATGCTACGCTTACTTTTTCTGATTATAATTATAAAATTTTTAATCGACTAGCCAATTTTGCTACTTTTGAATTAGGCTCTGGAATTAATGATTATACTGGAAAAATAGATTATTTTTATTCTCCAGATAATAAACACAACATTCGTTTTGGAGGTAATTTTACTTATCATCAATTTGAAGTGGGCCGTCTTTCTTTTAATGATGATGATGATACTTTTAATTTCCAAGCAGGACAAAATTTTGATGCCATTGCTATGGCTCTTTATGTCTCTGATGACTGGGAAATTAATAATGATTTAAAAATTAATTATGGTATTCGTTTTTCTTCTTTTAATAATAATAAATTTTATGCAGGAGTTGAACCGCGATTAGCTATCAAATATTCTTTAAATAAAAATGTTTCTTTAAAAGGAAGTTATGCTTATATGAATCAATATATTCATTTAGTGGCTAATTCTTCCGCTTCACTTCCTACAGATGTTTGGTATCCTTCTAATGAAAATATAAAGCCACAACGTTCTCAACAAGTGGCTGGAGGAATTGCTTATACTTTTAAAATTGGAGAATCTAATTTTTTAATTTCTGATGAAGGATATTATAAATGGGGAAGAGATTTAATTGATTTTAGAGATGGTGCTCAATTATTTGTTAATGATAATTTAGATGCTGAATTTGTTTTTGGAAAAGGTTGGAGTTATGGAAATGAAATTTATTTAGAAAAACAATCTGGAAAAATACGAGGATGGATTGGTTATACTTTATCTTGGGCTTGGAGGCAATTTCCTGATATTTTAGATAATAAAAAATTCCATCCCACTTATGATAGAAGAAATGATTTAAGTGTTGTTTTAATTTATAACTTGAATAAACGAATCAGTCTTACCGGAACTTGGGTATATAGTTCTGGAAATTTAACTACATTGCCCGTTGGGCGTTATGTTTTTGCGGATGTTCCTGGTGCTCAAGGACAATTTCCAATTATAGGAGAAGGAAGTTTAAGTGGCATTGATCTCGTTCCAGTTTATACAGATAGAAATAGTTTTAGATTAGCACCTTATCATCGTTTAGATTTAGGTTTTGTTTTAAGATTTTTCCCAAAATGGGGCGAATCAGATTTAACTTTTAGTACCTATAATACTTATGATAGAAGAAATCCATTTTTTGTATATATTGACACTGTAGAAGATGAAAATGATAATTTTGTAGGTGTACAAGCCAAACAAGTTTCTTTATTTCCTATCTTACCAAGTATTACTTGGAATTTTAAATTTTAAAAAAAATGAAATTATTATCATTAGAAGAACGAATTGATATATTACAACAATTAGGAAATTATTTAAAAGAAAAAGATGAACGCTTAGGAGCTTATATCCATAGAACTCATTTTAATAATAAATGGTTTACGCCTGAAAATCAATGGCTTTCTATTGATGCAATTACTGAGAATTTTTTAAATGAAAATAAATTAAATCAATGGGCAAAGAATTATTATTTAGATAAAAACAATTCTCCAAAAAAGATAGGATTAATTCCTGCGGCAAATATTCCATTAGTTGCTTTTCATGATATCATAAGTATTTTTATTACAGGAAATATTTCTGTAATAAAATTATCAGAAAGGGATCAATTCATTCTTCCTTTTTTTGTAAAAAAAATGACAGAATGGAATTCTAACATTGAATTTTATTTTCAATTTCCAAAGCAATTATCTATTAAAGAATTAGATGGAATTATTGCAACAGGCAGTAATAATTCTTCGCGATATTTTGAATCTTACTTTGCGAAAATTCCTAATATTATTAGAAAAAATAGAAATTCAATTGGAATTATTCAAGGAGATGAAACTGCGGATGACTTTAGAAAATTAGGAAAAGATATTTTTCAATATTATGGTTTAGGATGTAGAAATGTATCTAAAATTCATGTGCCCAAAAATTATAAATTTGAACCTTTATTAGAAATATTACATGAATTTAATTCTATCATCCTACATGAAAAATATAAAAACAATTTTGATTATCAAATAACTCTTTTAATTTTAAATAATGCTTTCCATTTGAATAATGGCTCTATAATTATTTCAAAAAATAAAGCGATTCAATCTCCTATTTCTGTTTTACATTTTGAAGAATATGACAACATCGATTCATTAGAAAAAGAATTAAACAATCAACGTGAAGAAATACAATGTATCGTTTCTAAAATCCAATTCGAAAGTATGAATACAATACATTTTGGACAAGCACAATCCCCTACTCTACTAGATTATGCGGACGGTGTCGATACTATATATTTTTTATTACAACTCAATAATTCTTAAATTATGGAATGGTTTTCTACTTGGTTTGATTCTCAATATTATCATATTTTATATCAGCATAGAAATGATGATGAAGCACATTTTTTTATTAATAATTTAATTCAAAAATATAAGCCTACTCCTTCATCTACGATGCTAGATTTAGCTTGTGGGAAAGGTCGCCATTCTATTTACTTAGCCTCTAAAAATTTTGATGTTACAGGAGTAGATTTATCTGAACAAAGTATTCTTCATGCTTCAAAATCAAGTCATGATAGATTACATTTTTATGTTCATGATATGAGAAAAAATTTCCGTTCTAATTATTATAATTTTATTTTTTCTTTCTTTACAAGTTTTGGCTATTTTGAAAATGAAAGAGATAATGACGCCACATTGAATGCTATTAGACGAGGATTAAAACCTAATGGTATTTTTGTTATGGATTTTATGAATGCGGATAAAGTTATTCAAAATTTAGTAACTGAAGAAAAGAAAACTATTCAAGACATTACTTTTAATATTGAAAGAAAATTTGAACAAGGAAAAATTATAAAAAGCATTCAGTTTTCTGATAAAGGAAAAGATTATTTTTTTGAAGAAAAAGTAAGAGGTTTTCAATTATATGAATTATCTCGACTTTTCAGAAAATGTCAATTAAATATTATTGACATTTATGGCGATTATGATTTAAGTTCTTTTGATATAAAAACATCTAATCGTTTGATTTTAGTGGCTCAAAAAAAATGATAGAATCATTTTTAATATATGATGAACAATTGTTTCATTTTTTCAATCAACAATGTCAAAATATTTTTTTTGATACTATAATGCCTTTTATCAGAAATAAAAAAAATTGGATTCCTTTATATATCTTTTTATCTATTTTTTTTATTTATAAATTTCAATGGAAAAAAGGAATTATTATTATTCTAATGACAATCCTAACGGTAGGTGTTAGTGACACTATAAGCAGTAAAATTATTAAACCCCAAGTAGAACGTCCTCGCCCTTGTCACGACAATAATAATGTTACTCCGCATTTATTAATTTCTTGTGGAGGTGGATATAGTTTTACTTCTTCTCATGCAACCAATCATTTTGCTATTGCTACTTTTTTAGGTTTAATTTTACTCCCTTTCTCTCGAATTATTTTTTATTTATTTTTATTATGGGCAACAGCCATTAGTTTTGCTCAAATTTATGTAGGAGTCCATTATCCTTTAGATGTTTTTTGTGGAGGAATTTTAGGAAGTATGATTGGATATTTAATGTTTATATTGTATAAAAAAAGAGGAAACTTTTCAGCTTCCTCTTAAATAATAAATTCTATTCTGACACAAAAAATATTTATATTTTATTGTCCACCACCGTCTCCTCCTCCAGTTCTTCCTTTTTCATCTTCAAGACCTGTTTTTCTCTTACGAGATTTTACTTTATCGTTACCAAAGAAATAAGAAAAATTGATTTTAAACCTTCTTGTATCCCAATCTCCATTTGCCGTACTTACTACACCAGCATATTCACTTCTACCCGACCAAGGAGCTGTTTTAAAAATATCGCTCACACTTAATTTAATATTTCCTTTATCATTTAATATTCTTTTTTGAATTCCAGCATCAATACTCATTGAATAGTCTGTTTCAAAAATTCCTCCCCATAATGAAGGAGAAGCATACCAACCTGATAATTCAAATTTTAAATCCCAAGGCAAAGAAAATGTATGTTGACTATATAATCGTAAAGCATTTACGGTAATATCAATATCATTAATTTCATCATTTTGTACCGCTTTATTATTGGTTCTAAATGCTGTAAGATTAGAATAACTCGACCACCATTTTGTAACAGAAACAGGGGCAGAAAAACTCAAACTATAGTTATATTGTTCAGATATATTCACCCAAGTCAAAAATGAAGCATGGCTTCCACTACCATTATCTGCATAATCAATAATACGAGTCATTAAATCATTGGTATGACTAAAACTAAAGCTAGTGGTATATCTAAATTTAAACGTATGAGATAATTGAACATTATTTGTGTATTGAGGTCTTAAAAAAGGATTTCCTTTTCTAAAAGAAAGCTCATTAATCTTATATTCAAATGGATTCAAATTTTGATAATTAGGACGATCCAATCTTCTGCTATAATTCAATTGCAATGTATGCTTCATATTAGGAGAATAAGACACACCAGCAGAAGGGAAAAAATCTACATAATGTCTTACGGTTGGTTCTGGATCATTAGCAGGAACATAAGTCATTAATGTTCCTTTTGTATTGGTCTGTTCCATTCTTACTCCACCACTCAAATTAAACTTTTTTACTTGCTTTGAATATGTAATATAAGCTGCATTTACATTTTCTTCATAATCAAATTGGCTACTTCTATCTGTATCAATAGTTGAAATATTATTATTGACATTAAAGTAATCGAATATATTATCTGTTACTACTAAAGAACTTTTAATTCCTGTACCTAATTTACCTTTCCAAAGTGGTTGTTCATAATCCAATTTAAAGGTATAAATATCAATATTTGTAGGAGACTCAGTTCTAAATATTCTTTCACTTAAAACAGCTCCATCGGTTGACTGATAAATATTCGGTTGATATTCTTCTCTTCTATTTTGAAAAACACCATAATCTAAATCAACATTCAAAGTTTTATCTTTTGCTATATCATATTTATAATTAATATTAAAAAGATAATTCATGTTTTGCCCTTCATTCGTTGTTTCAGAAACTAAAAGACTATCTATTCCTTCTACCCCAACTGTTGACAATTCATTAATACTATTACTGGTTCTCTGAAAAGGAGCAATATTTCCACTAACTAAAAATCCTAAGGTATTTTTATCATTTAAAAAGAAATCTGTACCTGCCTTAAAATTATGAGAATTTCTAGGTCCTTGAGTTAAACTCTCTGCATCAATAATAACTCCATATTGTTCTCTATAACTTTCCATTCGCCAATACATATCACCACCACTATAATTATATGAACCAAATATATTGGATATTTTATTTTTATAATTCGCTGTAATACCTCCATTATATCGATGAACAAAACCTACTCCATAACCTAAATTCACTGTAGCATTAGCTCCAAGTCTTTGATCTTTTTTCATTCTAATATTAATAATTCCCGCGTTTCCTTCTGCTTCATATTTAGCTGATGGATTAGTGATAATTTCTATATTATCAATTTCAGAACTATTAATACTTCTTAAATAATTGGCTAAATCTTCTCCTCCAAGAGGCGAAGGTTTTCCATCTATAAAAATACGAACATTGCTTTTTCCTGCTAAAGAAACATTATCATTATTATCAATAACAACACCTGGTGCTTTTCTTAATAATTCTAATCCATCATTCCCTTGAGCATTAATGCTTCCTTCAACATTAAATACAATTTTATCTGGTTTAACTTCAAGGATAGGACGTACTGCGCTTACTGTAACCTCTGTTAAGTCTGTAGAGGAAGGCTTCAATGTAATTGTCCCTAAATCAATACTTTCAGAAGGATCAAACTGAATCACATCAGAACTATATTCTGCCTTTCCTACAAAAGAAACAGAAACAAAATACGCTCCTTTTTCTACTCCTAAAAAAGAAAACTCTCCTTCAACTCCAGAAGTTTCTACTTTTACCATACTGCTATCTGTTGCACTATTCAATAGAACATTGGCAAAAGAAATAGATTCTCCTTCTTCATCTAAAAGACTACCTTTTATGACTGTTTGAGCCTCTATTATAGAAAAAGAACAAAGTAATAGGATTATACTTGTATAAAGATTTTTCATTTATTGTTGATTTTAATTTTTCAATTTTATAGACAAAATAAAATGAATTTCGTTGTCAAATATTAGGATTTTAACGATAAATAATTTCTTTTTTTAGACCAAATTCTAA
>JAHDII010000185.1 GCA_020630895.1 Saprospiraceae bacterium | reverse complement strand
GAGGAGTACTACTCTCACTAATGATAAATCTTTAATGGAAATAAAAATTTAAGTATTAAAAAAAAGGCTGTTTCACGTGAAACAGCCTTTTTTTTAATACCTATTCAATAAGAAATTTTTAAAATCTAAGTAGTTTACTTTAAGCAAATGAGCTTCTTTTTGTTTATCTTTTAAATCTAAAAGCCTCTTTGGAATATTAGGACTAGTATTTATAACCCTTTCTACGTCGGGTAAAAACTTAGAGGGGTGAGCAGTTTCTAGTATTATACCTTGTGTATTCTTATATAAAGACTGATATTTTTTAAGAGCATTGTAGGCTACAGCTCCATGAGGATCTATTATATAATCATATTTGTTCTTTATTTCCCTCATTCCTTCTTCAGTTTCCTGATCAGTGAAAGAAAAACCTTGTATTTTTTCTTTAAAATTGTTCCACGTGAAACTAAATAAATCTTCCATTCTTGCAAAATTAGAGGGGTTTCCAACGTCCATAGCATTTGAAATAGTTTGAATAGAAGTTTTAGGAATAAATTTTCCTGTATTTAAAAAGTGAGGAACAATATCATTTTTATTAGTAGCAGCAATAAAATGTTGAACAGGTAAGCCCAATTTAGCAGCAAATAAACCAGCAGTTAAGTTTCCAAAATTTCCTGAAGGCACAGAAAAAATAACATTTTTAGGTTCTTTTAATTGCTTATAAGCTTCAAAATAATAAAAGGATTGTGGTATTAATCGAGCAATATTAATGGAATTAGCAGAAGTTAAACGAATATTAGAAGTTAATTCACTATCTAAAAATGCTTGTTTTAGAGTGACACTCATCAAAAGTTCCTTGTACTTCTAGAGCAGTAATATTATTGCCTAATGTAGTTAATTGTTGTTCTTGTAAATGGCTTACTTTTCCACTAGGATATAAAATAACAACTTTAATTCCTGGAGTATTATAGAAACCAGCAGCTACTGCCCCACCTGTATCTCCTGAAGTAGCTACAAGTATTACCAATTCTTTATCGTTATTTTTATTAAAATAACTCATTAACCTTGCCATAAATCTAGCACCAAAATCTTTAAAAGCAAGAGAAGGACCATGAAATAATTCTAAAATATATTTCTCTTGATCGAATTGTATTAAAGGTGCAGGGAAATTTATAGACTCATAGATGATATCTTTTAAATCTTTTTCTGGAATTGTACTTTGTATTAGTGTCTTTGCAACGATATGTGAAATCTCTTGAAAAGAATAATCTTTAATATTCTTAATAAAATTATGAGGTAAAGGTTGAAAAGAATCAGGCATGTATAAACCATTATCTTCAGGTAAGCCTTTTAGCACTGCATGTGCTAAAGAAACTTTATTTTTTTTATTTTTTGTACTATATAATTTCATTTTTAAAATTTATATGCTCCTTGATTATTAATAGTTGAAATAAAAACTTGGGATTCTATATTGTTATCTGTATATATTTTTTTCATACTGTTAGCTATATTCTCAGCTATAAAACTATTTGAACTTAAAGCTACTATAGATGGCCCTGCTCCAGATATGCTGCAACCCAATGCACCATTTGAAATTGCAGCATCTTGAATAGTTTTAAAATGCGGAATTAACTTTGAACGTTGTGGTTCTATAATAATATCTTTTAATGATCTCTTTATTAAGTCGAAATCTGAATTGTATAAACCTATTAAGAAACCTCCTAGATTTCCACTTTGTTCTATATGTTGTTGAAGTGTTATATTTTTTGAAAGCACTCCCCTAGAATCTGATGTTTTAATTTCTATTTTTGGATGTATTACTGTTACATATAATCCTTGTGGGGCAATGATTCTGTGAACATCTAATTCTTTATTATTGCGAATAAAGATAATACCACCTAATAGTGAAGGAGCAACATTATCTGCATGCAATGCTGAACTTGCAATTTTTTCTCCTTCTACAGCAAATTGTAAAAGTTCCCTTTTTTGTAAAGGTCTTTTGAGTAATTCATTAACTGCCATAACTCCAGCTACAGCACTTGCCGCACTTGATCCTAAACCACTAGCAAAAGGCATTTTTTTTATAATTTCCATTTCTATGCCTCTATCCCCTTCTCCAATGAATTCTAAGAATCTTTTGGCTGCTACTCCTGCTGTATTTTTTTCAATCTCTTTTGGAATTTTTCCTTTTGCTCCAATTACTTGTGTAATTTTTAAACCTGGCTCTTTTGAAAATTTAACAATGACTTCATCTCCTGGTTGATTGATGGCTAAACCCATAATATCAAAACCAACAATTACATTTCCTACGGATGCAGGGGCAAATACTTTTATTCCTGAATTTTTCATTAATATTTTATAACAATAAAATTACATAATTTATTTATCTTTCAGCTCAAAGATAAATAGTTAAATTTATCTTTATATATCTATACAAGGATTACTAACTAAAATATTTTTATTTTTAATATCCATAAAAATCGAACCATATTTGAGGATAAGTTATCTTCACAAAAAAATTAATACTTTTAATAGACATGATAGTATCTGCAATAGTAGCTGTAGCAAAAAATAATGTAATGGGAAAGGATAATGATATTCCTTGGTATTTACCAGCCGATTTAAAATATTTTAAAGCAACAACTTTGAATAGGCATATCATTATGGGAAGGAAAACTTTTCAATCTATAGGAAGACCTTTGCCTAAGAGAACAAATATTGTAATAACACGACAGCCATTTTTCATCGCTTCAGGATGTTTGACTTCTCACTCTGTTGAACATGCTTTGAGTTTAGCTCATGACAATGGAGAAGAAGAAGCTTTTATTATAGGAGGTGGACAAATTTATGAAATGAGTATGCCCTATTGGGATAGATTATATTTGACGGAAGTAGATTTAGAAATAGATGGCGATGTTTTTTTTCCAAAAATAAATTTTGATGAATGGAATTTGAAAGTGAATGATCTACATGAAGCAGATGAAAAAAATGAACATCCTTATACTTTTAAAATATATGAGAAAAAAATAAATGAAAAGAAGTAAAAAGAAATTTTTAAGTGATAAACTCATTTTCAAAAAAATATTTTTTGTAGGAATAATTTTATTTTTTTTAGGCATACCCAAAAATTATGCTCAAGAAAAAAATACTTATGTTATAATTTCAGAATTCGAATTTGAAGGATTAAAAAAAACAAGAGAAGGAACTGTTTTGAGAGAATTGGATTTTCAAAAAGGAGATTCAATAATAATGACAGAATTAACGAATAGGATTTCTAAAAATAAAATTTTATTATTAAATACAGGATTATTTTATGAAGTAAATTTGAATATTACAAAATGGGAAAATAATAAAATTACAATTTTAATTCAAGTACGAGAACAATGGTATATTTTTCCTATTCCTATTTTTGAATTGGCGGATAGAAATTTTAATGTGTGGTGGAAGCAATATAATCACTCATTTAAAAGAATTAATTTTGGAGCTAGATTATATTATGCAAATATTACAGGAAGAAAAGATTTATTAAAAGCAACATTACAATTTGGATATACCCAAAAATTTGAATTAGATTATAAATTACCATTTATTAATAAAGCTCAAACTTTAGGAGCTTCTACGAATTTTTTATTTACCAGAAACAAAGAAGTAGGATATAATACAATCGAAAATGATTTATTATTTTTTAGAGATGATGATCAATTTTTATTTAAAAGATTTCGTTATGGACTAGGAGGAACATACCAACCATTTTTATATCAAAAACATAAAGTTGAATTATATTATTTTCATAGAATTATTGCTGATACAATTTTGCAAATGAATTCTAACTTTTTTTTAGGAAATAAAAATAAGCAACAATTCTTTTCTATAAATTATACTTTTCAACAAGATAAAAGAGATATTAAAGCTTATCCTCTACAAGGATATTTTATTGAAGGACAAATTCAAAAAGATGGTTTTGGAATTTTTAATGATCGAAATGCTTTAGAGCTAAATTCTACATTAGCTCTTTATTTTCCTCTAGGAAAAAAGAAAAAATATAATTTAAGTTTTATTACAAAAGGAAGAACTCATTTAATTCGGAAACAACCCTCATACTATAATAATAAAGCTCTTGGATATTTTAATGATTTTGTTAGAGGATATGAATATTATGTTGTTGATGGATTAGATTATTTTTATTTAAAAACGAGTTTGAAATATGAAATTTTAAAAAAGAGAATTAATTGGAAAAAGGCAATGCCTCTGAAAGCTTTTAAAATAATGCCTTTGCAAATTTATCTTACAACCAATACTGATATAGGATTTGTGAATAATCCATATTATAAAAACCAAAATCCTTTTTCAAATACTTTACTTTTAGGAGGAGGAGTCGGAATTGATTTTGTAATTTATGTAGATAAAGTGATTCGAATAGAATATAGTATGAATCGATTGAAAGAAAAAGGAGTATATTTACATTATAGTTTATTTTTTTAGATGCAAGTATTTATATATAGTTTAGTTTTTAAAGATAGAGATTTAGCATACGTCCAACATTTGTTTGATGTATTAGATGAGTATAATGTTACTGCATTTGTATATGCTCCCTACTTAGAACAGATAAAAGATAAAATTCAATTTCCTAGACCGGTAGGCAGTTTTGATAATCATTTAGATTTTAAAATTAGACAAGTTGATTTTTTTATATCACTTGGAGGAGATGGTACAATTTTGAATGCTTCAATTTTAATTCAAGAAGAAGATGTTCCTGTTGTTGGAATTAATTTAGGAAGGTTAGGATTTTTAGCAAGTGTTAATAAAGAATATATTAAAACTTGTTTAGAACATTTAACAAATAAAAATTATAGTATACAAAAAAGAAATCTTTTGCATTTGGATAGTTTTCCTAATGATATTTTTGAAGGAGCTAATTTTGCATTGAATGATTTTACAATTTTAAAAAGAGATACATCATCAATGATTACTATACATACTTATATTGATGGTGAATTTTTAAATTCATATTGGGCGGATGGAATTATTGTTTCAACCCCAACAGGAAGTACTGGATATTCTTTAAGTTGTGGAGGTCCTATTGTTTTTCCTAATTCTGGAAATTTTGTAATTACTCCAGTTGCACCACATAATCTTAATGTGCGACCTATAGTTATTTCTGATAAATCAGTTGTTTCATTTGAAGTAGAAGGAAGAGCTGATAATTTTTTATGTACATTAGATTCTCGCTTTGAAACAGTAACGTCTAATTATCAATTTGCAATTAAAAAAGCTTCTTTTTCTATTAAGTTAGTAAATTTTCCTAATAGAGAATTTTTATGGACAATTAGAAATAAATTGGATTGGGGAAAAGATGCAAGAAATTAATATCCCAATATTTTTAACATACTTTCGGCACTTTGTTCGGGTTTAAATAAATAATGTTCCATTTCTCCTTTTTCATTTATATCTATAATAATATGTTTTGGCGAAGGAATTAAACAATGTTTTACACCACCGTATCCACTAATATTTTCTTGATAAGCACCGGTATGAAAAAAACCAATATATAAAGGTTCTTTTTCTTTTTGATAAATTTGTGGTAAGTATAATTGAGAAATATGTACCTCAGCATTATAATAATCAGAATTATCACAAGTGATTCCTCCGATGTTAACTCGAGTATATTCATTTTCCCATTTGTTAATAGGCAATACAATAAATCGTTGATCAATTCCCCAAGTATCAGGTAAAGTAGTCATTAAAGAATTATCTATCATATACCAAATTTCAGAATCATTTTGTTGTTTAGTTCCCAAAACAGAAAAAATATGAGCTCCACTTTCTCCTACAGTAAAAGAACCAAATTCAGAATAAATATGAGGGGTAGGAATATTTTCTTCATCACAAGCATTTTTAATATTGAGAACAATTTCATTAATCATGTATTCATAATCATACTCAAAACCTAATGAATTTTTAATAGGCAAACCACCACCAATATTAATAGCTTCTAAAGAAGGACATATTTTTTTTAAATCACAATATAATTTAATACATTTTTTAAATTCATTCCAATAATAAATAGAATCACGAATGCCTGTATCAACAAAAAAATGTAGCATTCTTAATTTAAAATTTTTTTCTTTTTTTATTTTTTCCAAATAAAAAGGAATCACATCAGATTGTCGAATTCCTAATCTAGAAGTATAAAATTGAAATTTAGGCTCTTCTTCAGTTGCCACTCTAATTCCTATATTACAAAATGAAGTTGTTATATTTTTTTTATAAAATTCAAATTCTTCTTTATTATCTAAAACAGGTGTAGTTAAATGATTTCCTTTATTAATTAAATCAGCTAATTTATTTAAATAATCTAAAGGTTTAAACCCGTTACAAATAATTTTTGTTTTAGAATTTATTTTTTTTGATTGAAATAATTCTTGAATTAAATCAACATCAAAACTTGAAGAAATTTCTAAATGGGTATCATTTTTTAATACCTGATCTAATATATATTTAAAGTGAGAACTTTTAGTACAATAACAATAACTATATGTACCGTTATATTTATTTTTTTGAATAGAAGTATTAAATATTTTTTTTGCTTTATTAATTTGCTCATTTATTTTTGGCAAAAAAGTAAGACGTAATGGAGTACCATAAATTTCAATTAAATCAATTAGATTTATATCATTAAAAAATAAATGATTATTATTAATAATAAATTCTTTTTGAGGGAAATCAAATGTTTGATGGATTAAGTTTAAATAAGTATTTTTCATTAATTTAAAAT
>JAHDII010000184.1 GCA_020630895.1 Saprospiraceae bacterium | reverse complement strand
GGAAAAAATAAAGAAAATAATTCTAGTAATCGTCTATTTATCATTTTTGGTGTTTTAGGTGCTACTTTAGTTGGATTAGGAATCATTTTAATTATTGGACATAACTGGGATAATCTTTCTAGGATTTCAAAAACTGTATTTTCTTTTCTTCCTTTGATTATTGGACAAATTCTTTGTGCATTTACACTGATAAAAAAATCAAAAAGTATTGCTTGGAGAGAAAGTACAGCTGCATTTTTATTTTTTGCAGTAGGAGCAAGTATTTCTCTAGTTAGTCAGATTTATAATATAGACGGGAATTTAAGTTCATTTTTATTGACTTGGATGTTGCTTTGTGTACCCTTGGTTTATATTATGAGATCATCTTTCGTATCTCTATTATATTTAGTTGGAATAACAGCATATGCTTGTGAAACAGGTTATGGTTCTAGTGCATATTCCTACTATTTTTTACTTTTATTAATTTTGATTCCTTTTTATTATTACTTGTGTCAAAATAAATCTAAAAATAATTCTACAATTTTTCATCATTGGTTTATTCCTTTATCATTAGTCATTACATTAGGTATTTATGCGGAACAAACTTATGAATTAATGTTTGTGGCTTATTTTAGTCTCTTTGGTTTATTATATTTAATCGGAAATACTCAATTTATAAAAGATCAGAAAGTTATAAATAACGGATATAAAGTAATAGGATTCCTAGGTATCATTTCTTTGCTTTTAGGTTTAAGTTTCGATTGGTTCTGGGAAGAGTTACGATATAGTTATATTGATCATACATTTAATGATATTTTACGAACGCCCGAATTCCTTATTTCTGCTATTCTTTTTATAAGTGCTTTAGCACTATTAATCTACCAACAAAAAGATAAATCTATAAAAGAAATAAATCCCATTTCGATTATTTTTATTGTTTTTATTTTTATTTTTATACTTGGATTCTTTTCTCCACTTTCAGTACTTTTGATTAATCTCGCTGTTATTGTTGTCGGAATTCTAACTATTAGAGAAGGAGCACAAAAAAATCATCTAGGCATTTTAAATGTTGGGCTACTTACATTAACAGCCCTAATAACCTGTCGCTTTTTCGATTTCGATTTAAGTTTTGTTTTTAGAGGAATTTTATTTATAACTGCAGGTATTGGATTTTTTGCTGCAAATTATTGGCTCTTACAAAAAAGAAAAAACAATGCATAATATTAAAATATTATTACCTGCTTTTATTTTAGTTGCCCTAGTTCAATTATTTGTTCCAGCAAAAATGATTTGGGATAAAGAAAAAGTTATTGCAATAGTTAAAGAATATAAATTCGAAACTGTGCCTATTGATCCTACAGATCCTTTTAGAGGAAAATATGTTGTTTTACGCTATAAAGAAAATTCATTCTATGTAGATAATATTTCTGAATGGAAAAAAGGAGATAAAATTTATGTACTTCTAAAAGAAGATGAAAATGGATTTGCAAAAATAGAATCCGTATCTAAAGAAAAACCATTACTTCGTGATAATTATGTTAAAGCTAAAGTGGGACACCTTTCTAATTTCAAACCGAATAAATTAAATATTGATTACCCGTTCAATAGATTTTATATGGAAGAATCAAAAGCCTATGCAGCGGAACAATTATATCGAAAATTCCAAAGAGATAGTTCAATAAAAACATATGGATCAGTTAGCATAAAAAATGGAGAATCTGTTCTAAAAGATGTAATCATTGATGGTATGTCCCTTAAAGAAGCTGTTAAAGAAAATAGAATAAAATGATTTGATTTTCAAAAATAAAAGAAATAATTTCACGTTTTTTTTACATGAAACTTATAGGATCTTTTATCACAATAATTTTATTCTCGTCTTCTTTAATCGGCCAAAGTGAATCTACACTTTGTGGATTTGAATCTTTTCATGAAACCAAAGACCCTGTTTTACAAAAAATTGAAGCAAGCACTCCTACAGAATTTATTAAAACATTTACGATCTCTAATAACTATAAAATAAATACTATAGAGACAGAAAAATTAATTCTCTGGATCATCTTTCTTTACCCAAATGGCTATAAATTAAAATTAAAATCAAATCAGGATTACAACTATAATTGCGAGACGAATGAAATAGAACTTATAAATTCTAACTTAATCGTAGAAGAATCTAAGTTAGAAATACATTGGTTTTGTAGAAATTGAGATTTAAAAAAACAGCCTTAGAATAATTAATTTCATAGTTTTACTCAATGAATTTTTCAAGTAAAATATCAAAAAATAATATATTCCTAATCGATGGATTAGGAGCATTAGTTTCTGCCTTCATGCATGGATTTATACTTGTACAATTTCAAGAGTACATAGGAATGCCGATTCAAGTACTAATATATCTTTCTATTCTTCCAATAATTTACGCGTCCTATTCCCTATTTTTTCATTTTTCAAAATCTAATAATTGCGATTGCCAATTTAATATTCTGCATTATATCCCTAATCTTAATTGTATTATATTTTCATCAATTAACTATATTTGGTTTGATCTATTTTATATTAGAAATCATTATTTTATTATTCATATTTTTTATTGAATTACGAGTTTCGAAACAAAAGATAAATTGATTTGAAACCATAAGATTCAAAAAATTCACTTTCTAATATTTAATAAAATCATTATATATTTAATATATGAATTTGGCTTGTATTCCAAATTCTAAATTCCTTTAGAGGAACAATCAAACTTAATGAAATACAGGTAATAGTTTTTATAGTCAGATCGTCATGGTTCTGACTATTTTTATTTAGGTTTCATTCCTAAAACTTCTTCTGCAAATTTGTAAGACTCATTTCTAATATTTTCTAAATCATTTGATCGTAAAGTTGAAACCATACAATGATCACCACTTTCAGGAAAAGCGATTAGTCTTTTTTGATCATTAGGAGTTGAAGTAGAAGCATGAAATTTCTTCATTTCAGGGATAGAAACTGCGCTATCTTTTTCTTTTTCATTTTTATAATAATAGCCAATAAAATGAGGATGTTTGACTTTTTTATATTCTTTGACACCTGTTGTTTTATTGACGAGATGTACTAATGCACTTATTCCTTCTAGTCTTTGTTTGAAGGTCCAATTAATACTATCTCTTTCATTAAAGCGCCCTACCCTATATTTACTTCCAGTTACGGCTCTTGCAATTTGTAATCCCCAAGGGAGTCGCATGACTTGAGCAGATTGATCCGCCATTTTAAAATTAGGAGAATACATTAAATGACCATGTAAAGCATCTTCATTTTCTGCATCAATATAATTGGCTAGTGTACTACCAGTTGATGCCGATAAAACAACAACTTTTTCCCCTAAGATCTTTCCAATAGCAATGGCTTCTTTAGCTGAATCTACCCAATCTTTGGATGTAATATCTAAGAAAGCATCTTCAACTTTTATACCATGCCCTTTCAAACGAGCTAAATAAAGATTCGCTCCATATCGTTCAGCAAAATGAGTGTGAATGCCATCCCCTTCCATTGGACTGGCAGAATATCCATGTAAATAAACTACTGAAAACGCTGTCTTTTGTTTAGTAGAATCTCCCCAAATAATGCGAGCTTCATTATTGGGTTTTAGGTTTTCAATTTTAGATTCCTTTTCTATGACATAAGATTCAACTTTATTAATATCAACTTTAAGTTGAGGTAAATTGCCATCAAAGGCTGGATATTTTAATCTAGGTCCTATCAAAAAAATACTAATTAAAATAAGGGGTATTAAAAATCTCTTTTTGATTCTCATTGAAAATCTATATTTATGATCATAAAGATGAGCATTTATTCATAAAATGAACTTGTACCGCTAATATAATTATTTAGAATATCAATTTTCTGTCAAAATTGAATAAAATGTAGGAGGAATGAATTCAAAAAACGACCTTTAGGATCATAAAATAAAAAAGAAATGGATACTATTAATAAAAGAGAACGATCAGCCCAATTATTTCAAGAAGCGAAACAATATTTCCCAGGAGGAGTTAATTCTCCTGTGAGAGCTTTTAAATCGGTATCTGGTCCTCCTTTATTTATAAAAGAAGGGAATGCATGTATATTGACTGATGAAGATGATAATACTTATATCGATTTTTGTTGCTCTTGGGGTCCTTTAATTTTAGGGCACAATAATGATGCAGTTAGAGAATTTGTTATTGAAACAGTAAAACATGGAACATCATTTGGTACACCTACTCGATTAGGAAATCAATTGGGCAAATTAATTTTAGACAACAATAGATTTGTTGATAAAATTAGATTTGTAAGTTCAGGAACTGAAGCTGTGATGTCCGCTTTACGTTTGGCTAGAGGAGTTACTGGCAAGAATAAAGTCATTAAATTCGAAGGCTGTTATCATGGTCATGTTGATTCTTTATTGGTCAAAGCAGGATCAGGTTTAGCAACATTTGGTGTAAGTACTTCTGCTGGAATTCCGGAATCTTTTGCTAAGGAAACCATTGTTATTCCTTTAGATGATCGTGAGGCATTGGTTACTGCTCTTGAAAAACATGCTGATGATACCGCTTGTGTTATCATTGAACCGATTCCTGCTAATAATGGATTACTATTACAAGATAAATCCTTCTTAGCTTTCCTTAGAGAACAGTGTACAAAATTTAATGTTCTTTTAATTTTTGATGAAGTTATTTCAGGATTTAGAGTTGGTTTTGAGGGAGCTGCAGGCTATTATAATATTCAACCTGACATCATTACCTATGGTAAAATAATTGGAGGAGGAATGCCGGTTGGTGCTTACGGAGCGAATAATGAAATTATGAGTCATATCGCTCCAGATGGCCCTGTATACCAAGCAGGAACTTTATCTGCAAATCCTGTTGCAATGGCTGCCGGATATGCTGCACTTAAACAATTACTTGCTCCAAATTTTTATGAAAATTTAAGTAAAACCACTTCGATATTCGCAAAGACTATAGAAAACTATGCTCAACAACAAGGTTGGGAATTAACAGTACCTTCAATTGGATCTATTTTTTGGTTAAATTTTTCGAATGATTCAATATTTTGGATATGCTTCTCTAATGAAAGAATTACAAAAGCGGATCAAATCCAAGCAGCAGGAATGGAGAAATTCAAAGTGTTACATCATGAGTTATTACAAAGTGGAGTTTATTTAGGTCCATCAGGATATGAAGTTGGATTTATTTCTGCTGCCCATGATAATGCCTCTTTAGTGAAAGCTCTAGAAGCCATGCAAAATGGATTAGAAAAAGTTTTTGCTTAAAATAATTAATTAACTATATCCTATTTATTGAGTCATCTTTATAGTAATACTATAAACATAATTCTATGCGCGTTCTAAAAAATTCATTTTCAACACTTCTACTTTTATTCATCGTATTCTTTTTAATAAGATGTACTAAAACTAATACTGCAAAATCGAATGAGGTTACGAGTACTGGTTTTATTTTTCATATAAATGATACTGTTAAAAATGCAGAAGATCCAGATGAAAAAGAAATCATACAATTGTGGAGAGATTATTTAACATCAGGCACTCAGTATACTCGTGAAAATGAATTCTGGCATCAAGAAGGTATTGTATTTCCAGATATGTTTTTACAACAATTGTATTTAAGACGAATTAATTTACAATCCAGTAGAATACAAAATTCTATCATTGGAGTTTTGCCCGCAAAGAATGATTATTATAGCATAAAAAGCATGTTCTCTAGTCATACAGATAGTACTGATCAAATCAATTTACATTATATTACGAATGTATATGCTAAAAAAATAAACGGACAATATAAATTAGTTAATGCTACTCAATATTATAAAGAAAATCTCCAAAAATATGAAGGAGAAAATATCACCTATTATATACATTCTGAACATAACTTTAAAATTGGGGAAGCCAAAAAAATGGAAGCCTTTAATTTAAAATTAGCGCAATTATTTGAATTAGCTCCTATTAAATTTGACTATTTTTCTTGTAATGAAGGACAGGATGTTTTAAAAATTTGGGGTTATGATTTTATGCCTTTGATGTATCAACCTGTTCAATCTGGAGGTATGGCAGATATACATAATCAGATCATATATTCTGGGAATAATTCTTCATTTTATCCCCACGAATTAGTCCATTTATATATTCAGAAAAAAGCGCCTTCTCAGGCACATACTTTCATTGACGAAGGAACGGCTACTCTTTTTGGAGGCAGTACTGAACTATCTTTAGATTGGCATATTCAAAAATTAAAGTCCTTTCTAGAAGAAGAGCCTAATTTCGATTTCGGAGAAATTACTGAATTACATACAGACATTCCAAATGGTGAACATATTACTTCATTTAAATATGTAATTGGTGGTTTTTTATGCAAAAAAATATTTGAAAAAGAAGGAATGACTGGTATTTTTGAAGCACTAAAAGCAGGGAGAACCAAAGAAAATTTCTATCAATTAATTCAGAATAAACTCGGTGTTTCACAAACGGAATTGGGAGATTATATCAAATTAGAAATCCGAAAGATCCCTAAGAAAGATCTAGAAAAAATTGGTCCGCTAAAATTTAATTTCTTTGAATAATTGTCGCATTCTTTAAATAATATCCTATTTAAAATTTTAATTCCCCCTACTTTAATTGTTAAGAATTCACTAAAATATAATTAGACATAGGGGCATTTTGATTTTACTTTGTCTTAGTTGCGAATACTGTTAACAGCAACAAGAATTATTAATTTATTAAAAATAAGACAATGAAAAATTTAATGTTAATTATCGC
>JAHDII010000183.1 GCA_020630895.1 Saprospiraceae bacterium | reverse complement strand
TTAGATAGCGATGCGGATGCAACAACAGGTCAAACATCAATAGTGAATTTATCTGTAGGAGAAGAAAACTTAAGCCTAGATGCAGGAATACATAATCCATCAGCTTTAGGGAGTATAGGAGATACAGTATGGTTTGATACGAATAGTGATGGCGACCAAGATGCCGGAGAATTAGGTGTACCAGGAATTATGGTTACTTTATATGATAATGGAGGTAATTCAATAGCTACAACAACGACTGATGAGAATGGTAATTACTTATTTGATGGATTAGCAGATGGTGATTATACAGTAGGATTCTCTAACCTCCCAACAGGATTTAGTTTTACAACGGCTGATATAGGGGGCGATGATGCTTTGGATAGTGATGTAGATGCAACAACAGGAATGACTGGAACAGCAACAATTAGTGGAGGTAATGACATTACGAATGTAGATGCAGGTTTAATAGGAAGTGTAGCTATGTTAGGAGATACAGTATGGTTTGATACAGATGGCGATGGTATTCAAGATGTTGGAGAATTAGGAGTAGCAGGAGTGACAGTAACCTTATGTAATAATTTAGGAGATCCAGTAGCTGCAACGATTACAGATGGTAATGGTAATTATTTGTTTACCAATTTAACACCAGGAGATTATACAGTAGGATTTAGTACTTTACCAAGAGGAACAATATTTACATTGCAAGATGCTACAGGAGATACATCAGATAGTGATGTGAATCCAAGTACAGGTAAAACAAGTACAATTACCTTAGCAGCAGGCGATATTAATTTAGATGTAGATGCAGGATTGATGGTATCTCCATTAGGAAGTTTAGGAAATTATGTATGGTATGATGATAATGCTAATGGCATGCAAGAATTGGGAGAAGTAGGGGTGCCTGGAGTATTAGTATCTTTATATGATTCTGGTGGTAATTTAGTATCAACAGCTATTACAGATGGAGATGGATATTATTTATTTGATCGGTTATCAAGTGATGATTATACAGTAATGTTTAGCAATTTACCAACGAATTATGTATTTACCTATCAAGACAATACAGGTTCAACCGAAGTAAATGATAGTGATGCAGATAAAACATCAGGAGGAACTACTTCATACACCGTAAATAATGATCATATAAGAGACGTAGATGGAGGAATAGCCTTATTAAATTTATCAGGTTATACTTGGTATGATGCCGATAATGATGGTTTAAGAGAAGGAGGAGAAACCTTATTAGAAAATGTAAAAGTAGATTTATATACAAGTGGAGGAACATATGTAGGAACAGCTTATACAGATGCCAATGGTCATTATGAATTTATTGGAATTCCAGCAACTGACTATTATGTCATCTTTGATGAATCTACAAATACAAATGGTTTTGCTTTTGTATCAGGAACATTACAAGAAGTAAATAGTGATGGCGATATAGAAGATAGTATGGATAGTGATGCTAATCCAACTAATCGTCAAACACCAGTATTTAGTTTAGTATTAGGAGAAACTAAATTAAACATAGATGGAGGATTTGTAATCACACCAGTTCCAGTAGATTTATTATATTTTGAAGGTTCATCTCTTGAATGTGAAAATAGGTTAAAATGGGTAACAGCATCAGAAGAGAATAGTAGTTATTTCGTAATAGAATATAGTATAGATGAAAGAGAATTTATTGAAATAGGAATAATAGAAGCTCAAGGAAATAGTCTAGAATTAGTAGAGTATAATTTTACACATACAGAAGTAGAAAGAAAGAATAGTTATTATCGCTTAAAACAAGTGGATTTAGATGGTAGTTATGAATATTCAGATGTTGTAGTAATTGAAAGCGAATGTGCTGATATTGTAGAAAGAGATATACTGGTTTATCCTAATCCAACTAAAAATGTAGTACACTTAGAATTTCCTAGTAATTTCGAACAAGAAATTAAAATTAAAATAATTGATGCTACAGGAAGATTAGTATTACAAGATATTGTTTCAACTTCTAAAGGAATAACGATAGAAAAACTAGATTTATCAAGATTTGATACAGGATTATATCATATTATTTTAGAAGATGAAGGAGGAGAAATTAAAACATTTAATGTAATAAAAATGAATTAAATATTAGGGGAAATAAATATAAAATCCAGAATTTTCTGTTTGCAGAAAATTCTGGGTTTTATATTTATTATCAATACTCTATTTTATTGCTGTTGTTTTTTGTCTTTTATTAAAAATAACAGTAATAAAGGAACTAGAAAATGAGGAACTCTCATTAAAAATTCAGGGAGCCATTGTTGTAAACTATACCAACCTAAATCAAAACTAAAATTAGAATATACTCTTGCTAGAGCGGTTAAAAATCCCCAAATAATAATATAATATAAAGCAATGATTTGAATTTTATGATTAGGAATAAATAACAAAATGGCGAAAAGAATATCTAATACACCTACTATAAATAAAAATTGAGTTGCAGTTGTTTGTGTAATATGAAACCCTTTAATCATCATATCAATAAAATGTCCAGGAAGAGGATAATATCCTATTGCAAATAAACCATGTCCTATGAAAGTAAAAGCTGTAGCAATTTTTAAAGCTAAGATGAAACGATTTATTTTTGATGAATGATGTTCTACAATACTATTTTTATAATAGTATAATAAAAATAAAGGAGTACAAAATTGAAGCGAATATTCTATAAATTGTCCTATACGAAATCCTTTATCTAAATAATAACAAAAGGCTAGAAACAAGAATAAAATAGAACTTATAATTAAATGAGTTTTAGAAATCCATAGAGGAATTTTTTTTATGATTAAAACTAAAATTAAGGAAAACAATAAAAAAAATCCAAAGCCATTAATTAATAATTTATAATTAGAATGCCAAGAAGGGTTCGTTAAATAATCTTTCCAATTGGTTTGATAAATATATTTTACCACAGGATCCATTAGGACACTGTGGTAAAATAAAGAATTGAAAGGAGTGCTTTTAGATAAAAATTGCCAAGCTCTTCCTAATAATAATGCAATACATGAAATTTGAAATAATAAAAGTAATTTATTATTATTTATAGACCATAAATTTTTGAACACTCTTTGAAGCATTTTCTTCTAATACCATAAAATAAATTCCATTACTGAATGAATTCAAATTAAAATTATAATTATTTTCTCCTTCTTGGATAACAATATTTTTTTGTTGAATTATTTTTCCCTCTACATCAATTATAGATAAATTCATTTCAGTTATTTCTGTAGAAATAATTTGAGCAACAATTTCATTTTTTGCAGGATTAGGAGAAATTAAAAATTGAAATTTATTAGGGTCCAGTGGCGTAATATTTACAATTTCTGAAACAGTAACAACATCTGTTGTAGTACATCCATTCAATGTTACACTTACGGTATAATCGCCAGGAGTAGAAACGGTAATAGTCTGACTAGATGTCCCGTTACTCCAAGAATAAGCATCAAAACCAGTACCTGCGTCTAAGGTCGTAGAACTACCAGATTCTATTTCAATATCAGCACCTAGATCTACCGTTATATTGGTATTGTTAGGGTTAGACAATGTTAAAACAGAATTATTATAAGATAAAATTCCGCTTGGATTATCAGCAGGAGTAGGATTCCATAAATTAATTCCATCAGGTATTGTAAATTTAGAATCGGCATCAGTTTTTGCAACAACTAAATTGGCATCATCAGTTAAAATAGTTCTAATTTCAATACTATTTTGATCTACAAATAACCATTTTACTTGATTAAAAGTGCCATGAGCTAAAGTCCATGATTTATCATCATCTACTGTTCGTAATTCAGCACCCCAGCCACCTTCGCCAATATATAAAACACCATTTTGATCATCGCGAATAAATCCTTCCGCATTTCCATTATCATCACTTCTTACAATAGGATGAGTATATTTACATAAATGGGCATCACTTTCTAAAACCAATTGAACCCCATGTTCTTCAAATAATGGAGACCAATAATTAGCTTGATCATCTTGTTCGTCTTTATCGCTTTCGTGTGGTCGAGTAGGGCGATGATATTGTGCTACTTTCCAAGTAGCACAAGTTGTAGAAGCCGTATTTTCTAACCATGTTAATTGATCGCCCAAACGTGAAATCTCAGTGTTTAGAGTAAAAACACTAAATAAACCTCCTCCTAAAGTTAATTCATAATAAACTTCAGAATTAGGAACATCAAAAAAATGATAAATAGAATTGTTATCTAATTCATGATTTCCTCTTGCTGTAATAATAGGTGTCATTCTACCATCAGCAGCAATTGTCAATTGCCAATCGTCCATCCATTCAGGCCATTCATCAATATCAATAGGATGAGTAGCATCATCACTTAATGTCATATCGCCACCAAACAAAACAGCATCAGGACGTAATTTTGCCACTAAACTATTTGCATTTTGACGACCAATATCATCATCTAAAATAGGAATATCTCTAGAATCTCCTCCTGCAATTATAGATAGCCTATTACTAGGATCATTCGAAGAAGTTTCAAAAAACATTACACTACTCACTCCTTGATCATCTTGAATAATAAAATAATAACGAGTAGCTGGTTGTAAATTTTTTAAACGAACAAAATTATTTTCCATTCCTTTATGATCTACCGTTCTATCTACTTCTTGATTAAAAGCATAATCGCTAGGATTTTGCCCATGAGAAACCACATCGTAATATAAAATAGGAGTGCCTTCATCATCTAATGGATTAATGACATTACTATCATATTGGTCAAAACCAATAGTCATTGTTGTACTTGGATCATCATTCCATATACATCTAAATCTGCGAATATCCGCAAAAGAAAATTCTACAATGAACAGACAAATAATAAGAGGTAAAATCTTTTTCATGATATATTATATTGTTCTAAGAAACTCTAAAAATACAAATTATTTTTAAACCACTTCACTAATTAAAAATTAAAGGATTTACTTCTGTTAATTTAATTTCATAAACATCAGCATAAGTTACAGGAACAGTAATATTTGTTCCTAAATTTACAGTTAAATGTCCGTCAATTTTATAATTAATTTTCATTGTTTTAAAAATATCAGTAATTGTTGTTTTAATATCTTTAAAAACATCTTTTGCAGGAAAATCTAAAATAAGAGGGAGAGCAAAATCAGATTCTCCTTTTATTTCTGTAGATAATTTTTGTTTGATATTAGATACTTTTTTGTCATCAATAAAAATATCAAAATCCATTGCAGTAATCGTTCCTCCTAATAAATTAGGATTGTGTAAAATAGCATCACCTTTAAATAATAATTTTATTTTCCCATCTACAGTTTTAGGTTTGATTCTTACATTTTCTATCTTTTTAAATTCAGGTTGTTCAGGAGCATTACAAGCACTAAAAGAAAATAATGCATAAAAGATGAATAAAATAAAAATAATTTTTGTGTAATTCATTTTTTTAATTTTTGTTATGAATAATATTTAATTTATCAACAATCCATTGTGTTAATCGATGAGCGCCTAAAGCGTTCAAATGATTATAGTCGGAATAATATTTGTCATCTAAATGAGTATTGTGAAAATCTAAAACAGTAATATTTTTTTGTTTTAGATGAATTTTAATTTCTTCATATTTTTCTTTAAAAAGAGAAGGAACATTTTTGATATATTCTTGATGCACTGGAGTATTAATCCATATCACTTCTATATCATTTTGATGGCAATAATAAGTAATAGAATCTAAAAAACGAATAGAAGTTTCAGAAATTTTATAAAGATGTTGTTCATCTTTATAGAAATGCTTTTGAATAGAGTTTTTTACTTCTGATTGATGTAATTTATTGGGAAGCCCTTTATAAAATCCAATATATTCATGATGCTTTTTTTTAGGGTATAATAACATGTTTTGAATATATACTTTAATATATTTAGAAATATCTACAGGGAGCGTTTTCATTTCTTGTAAGCTCATTAAAGCATAAGAGCGTTCAATAAATTCTTTAGTATTTGTAGGATGAGAATATTTTAAATCATTATATCCAGAAGGCGTATGCAAACCAAAACTAATAATTATTTTTTCTAATGTTTTTGAATGGTGTTGATGTATTTTTTTTAATTTATAAAAAGATTGTAATAATGATTCTCCTGGTTGAGCAATATTGATACAATTAGGAATTAAAGAAGGATTAATACCAGAATTAATGTGAGAATCTCCTAGAGCAATAATAGGAGCATCAAAAACAGGAGGATTATTTTTAATATAATAAAAATTAATAGTATAATTAATTCCAAAAAAAAGAATTAGGATAAAAAAGAATAATGATATTTTTAGAATGTATTTTTTCATACTCTAAAACTGAAAATAAATATATTCTTGTTCTTCTCCAAAAAAATATAAAATCATCCAAGCCAAAACAAAATAAATTATCCATCTTATAATTTGTGGAATATGATCAATTTGTAAAGCATGTTCTTTAGTTCGATGAAACCATTCCCAAATAAATAAAAATAAAATTAAAGGCATAATATCTAAACGTCCTAAATCAAAAGGATGAAAATTACAAGAAAATAATCCTCGAGTATATTCCCATGCTTGATGAATATCTGTTGAGCGAAATAAAATTAAACTCAGCATAATATATCCATTGGTAAAAAATATTTGCCTCAATTCTTTTAAGGAAGGAAATAACTCCCCTTCAGCTACAATATTCGTTACTATGTTGTTTTTTCTTTCAAAGAGAATAGAAGGAATGACTTGAAAAGCACAAATCATTCCCCAAATAATAAAAGTCCAATTCGCACCATGCCATAAACTACTAATCAAAAAAA
>JAHDII010000182.1 GCA_020630895.1 Saprospiraceae bacterium | reverse complement strand
AATCCCCATACGGCTCCTATGTATATTAGAATATTAGTTAAAAAGGAGTTAGAAAAATTACCCTTATTTGGTTCTGTTATGAAAGCTATTGCTATTTCTGTAGATAGAGGAAATAAAGAATCAAGAAAAAATAGTTTAACTCAGTTAAAAGAAAAACTCTCCAAAGGATATTCTATTTTTATTTATCCTGAAGGAACAAGAAATAGAACAGATAATCATTTAAGAGAATTTAAAAGTGGTGCTTTTCGTCTAGCAATAGAATCAAAATTACCATTAATTGTAACAACTTTAGCCAATACACGCCAACTCAATGATATTAGAAATGGCTTTTTTGATATGCGCCCTGGACTTCTTCATGTGTATTGGGAACCACCTATTGATACTTCAAATATGACACAAGATGATGTTCCTGAATTAATAGAGCGAGTTAGAAATATTATGGAAAATAATATTAAAAAACATTTGTAAATGGAATCTCTAGAACATTTTTTATCTCCTGCTTTTTTTATTAATTCAGATCATCCGAATATTAAAAAATTAGCCAAAGAAATTGTAAAAGATACAAAAGATAAAAAACAACAAGCTATTTTATTATACTATTATATTAGGGATATGTTTAAATATAATCCTTATAATATTCATTTACATCCCACACATTCTCAAGCATCAAATATTATTCAAAGAAATAAAAAAGAAGGACATTGTATAGATAAAGCGATTGTTTTATGTGCTTGTGCAAGAGCTTTAGAAATTCCTTCAAGACTTCATTTTGCTAATGTTAGAAATCATATTGGGACTGAAAAATTAGAAGAGTATTTAAAAACAAATTTATTAGTTTTTCATGGCTATATGGAGTTTTATTTAGATGATAAATGGGTGAAAGCAACACCTGCTTTTAATAAAGAATTATGTGATAAATTAAATGTAGCTACTCTTGAATTTGATGGAGAACATGATTCTATTTTTCAAGAATATGATAAAACAGGAGGTACATTTATGACTTATGAACATGACTATGGTGTCTTTCATGATTTTCCTTTAGATTTATTTTTGAAGGAAATCAAAACTTATTACTCTCATTTGTTTGAAGAAAATCTTTCTTAAAATTTATAAATAAGATTAGGGATTAAATTTTTATTTTATAATTTCAATAATTTCTTTAATGATGTTATAATTAGAAGTAGCTAAAATTCCTTCATTAAAAAATAGATTAGAATGCATCTTTACTTTAGAAAAATTTGGTAAAGTTTGTATTTTATCTGTTGCTGAAAAATGAACCATTCTAAAACCTATATTTTTAAATGATAAAATATTATTTTTATGAATACCACCTCCAGGCATAATTTGAATTTTTTCTTCACTGTTGTTTTTTAATTTTTGTAATAAATCAATTCCATCAATTGCTTTATTTTTTTGCCCTGAACTTAAAATTCTAGTGACCCCTAAATCAATTAAATTTTTCATTTCTTGTAAAGGATGATTCACCCAATCAAATGCTCTATGAAAAGTAAATTCCATTGGAGCAGCGAGCTCAATTAATTGTTTAGTTTGAATTAAATCAATATCATTATTTTTTTGTAATATGCCAGAAACAATTCCTGCACAGCCTAAATTTTTACATAATAAAATATTTTTTTTCATGATTTCAATCTCATGATCAGAATAAGTAAAATTAGCACTTCTTGGGCGAATTAATACATGGACAGGAATAGATAATTCTTCCATTGTTTTTTTGATTAATCCATAGGAAGGCGTTAATCCTCCTACTGAAAGTTCTGTACACAACTCAATTCTATCTGCTCCAGCTTTTTGAGCAGCTACTGCACTTTCAAAAGAATTCGCACAAATTTCAATTATCATTATTTAATAACTCAATTTTATTCAATAATAATTTCATCAATAAAAGTCCATGCAGGATGTCCAGCACCTTGTAATCCTTCAGGAATAATTCCATAATTTGGAATTGAAATTGTAAGTTGATTTATTTTTTTATCAGAAATATTATTTTCAAAATTAACATTAGATTGTAATTCTTTTTCAGAAGAAATAATATTTATTTTTTCGTTTATAATTTTTTCTTCAAATAAATATCCTTGAATAGTCATTTCTTTAGGTGCATAAATCCATTGTCCATTTGCATTATAAAAACGAGTTTTTAAATTTGAAAAAGAAATAGGTTCAATAAAGTAAAAAGTAATATTCACATCATCTCCCCAAAAACCTAACCATTCTTTATCACCATACCTATGGTCACTTCCTGAAATTCCATTATGTAAAGCTTCTATTCCTCCTGCATTATAGGAACTATGAGGATCTACATTAATACTTAATTTTGTATTAATTCCCTTGTGAAAATGAATAACTTCTGAAAATGTTCTCCCTCTTTTATTATCATCTAAAATAACTGTTGCTTCAATTTTTGTATTTTCTTCAATAGGTATTTTTGAAATATATTCTTGTTCTATACCATTGATAGTGTACATTATTTTTTTATTTGGAATAGGAGTAGAAAGTTCATAATAAATTTTGTTATTTCTTTTTAATACTCTTCCTGATAGATCATAAATATGATTGGCATAATTTATTTTTAAAGTCTCTAATCTTGAAAAAAAATGTTCTACTCGATGTAAAAAAATAGGATATTCTTTTTCTATATTTTTCGATGCTCCATTCCACACCACTTCACTCATCGCTAAAATTCTAGGAAAAGCCATGTACTCAACCTGATCTGTAGTTGGCATATATTCAGTCCAAATATTTCCTTGAGCCCCTAGCACATATTTTTTTTTATCTTCGTCTAAAGAATGAGGATAAGGATTAAAACTAAAAACTTTTTTTAATGGTAAAAAACCACCAATAGCCAAAGGTTCATCTTTATGTTCTGCTTGGTAATAATCAAAATAAGCGTGGGATGTAGGTGTTAAAATAACATCATGTCCTTTTTTTGCTGCTTGGATAGCACCCTCATATCCTCGCCAAGACATTACAGTCGCATTAGGAGCTAAACCCCCTTCTAAAATTTCATCCCAACCAATAATTTTTTTTCCTTTGCTATTGATAAATTTTTCTATTCTTTTAATAAAATAACTTTGTAATTCATGTTCATCTTTTAGCTTTTCTTTTTGAATTAATTTTTGACAATAATTACTTTCTTTCCATTGTTTTTTAGGAACTTCATCTCCTCCTATATGAATATATTTACCTGGAAATAATTCAATAACTTCTGTTAATACATCTTCTAAAAAAGAAAAAGTTTTTTCTGTAGGACAATAAATATTTTCAAAAACGCCCCATTTTGTAGCTACAGAAACAGAGTCTTCATGACAACTCAATTCTGGATAAGCACTAATGGCTGCTTGTGCATGACCAGGCAATTCTATTTCTGGAATAATAGTAACGTGACATCTTTCTGCATGTTGAATAATTTCTTTAATATCTTCTTGAGTATAAAAACCACCATATTTTTTTCCATCAAATTGTTGCGGAGTATCATTATAATGACCGATTAAAGTTTCGTCTCTATATGCAGCATGTGAAGTTAATTTAGGATATTTTTTTATTTCAATTCTCCAACCTTGATCTTCTGTTAAATGCCAATGAAAATAATTCATTTTTAACATGGCTAAATGTGAAATATATTCTTTAATAAAATTTGTATCAAAAAAATGTCGTGCAACATCTAGGTGCATACCTCTATAAGAAAATTGTGGTTGATCTTTTATTTTTATTTTTTGAAAAATAATAACATCATATTTTTTAGAATATTCAAGAGGAATCATTTGCAATAGACTTTGTATCGCCCAAAATGCTCCAGTGGGTGTTTTTGCTCGAATCATAATTTTATGATCTACTTCTAATTCATATTCTTCTTGACTAAAAGAATTATCTTGAATGAATTCAATAGATGAATTATCATCATTTTTTGCTAGTGATAACTGTTGCCCAAAATATTTTTTTAAATGTTCATTCAAAAAAAGAACCTCATTTTTAAAAATGGGATCAAAAGAAATTTTCATATTTGCTGATAAAGAAAATATACCTTCATTCTTTTCAATTTGTTGAGGTAAAGGAATAATATTCTCAGGAGAAGAAGTGATGAGTTCATTTTTTTTACAACTGAAAAATATTAATATTGTAAATGAAAATATCAAAAAGAATAATATAGGTTTAAAATTAATTTAATGTTTTTATTTTAATTTCTTCTAAAGGTTTTTTATTGTTTTTTACAAAAATAGTTTTATTTTGATTAGGTAATAAATCAAAAAAATTATCTTCAAAATGATGATGATTTTCTGTATATAAAAAAACATCTTTTTGTAAAGTTTTAGAATTTAATGTAATATAAAAACCTTCATTTGTTTTTTCTTTTTTAATATTTATTTCCTTCGCAGGTAAACTTAAATTTTTAGGTTTTTCAAAATAATGAATGGCTTTTTCATCTTCGAAAATAATTTCTGCAAAAGTATTTTTAGGATCAAACTTAATAGTAGATAAATCTATCTTAAAAATAGAAGTATTTTTTTTATTCTCTATTTTAATATCTTTTTCGATATATTCTTTTATTATATTTCCATTAAAATCTTTAAAATATATTTTTAAATCATTTTGTAAGGTATTGGGATTATCATTTATAATTTTAATATGCAAAAAATTATTTTCTATATAAGGAGAAATTAAAATATTTTTAAAAACTCGTTTTACATAATAATGTAAGGCTTTCCAATTTCCTAAACCATCAATACTTGACCATGAAATAACAGGCCAACAATCATTCAATTGCCAATATAAAGTTCCCATATTGTAGGGCTTAGCCCTTCGATGTGCTTCAATTCCTAAACTCATTCCATATGCTTGAACCAATTGACTCATATAGATATAATCTTTAGGTTTTTTTGCAACAGGAAAATCTCTTTTCATATATTCATCAATTAATTGAAAACCTCTAATATGTTTTTGATGAGTAGTAAAACTGGGATCAGAAAAATCAAAAGAATCTTTTTCTGTAAAATATTTTATGGCTTCATAACTAGGAAAAGATTGAAATCCAAATTCACTCATAAATCGAGGAACTTCTTCTTCAAAATGTTCAAAAGGATATCCATCATGCCAAACCCACCAATCGTGAGCATCTCCTTCAAACTGATATTTTTTATCTCCTCGACCATATTTTGGAGAACTTTCCCAATAAGAAACAGAAGGGTGTAAACTATCTACTACTTGAGGTAAAATTTCATTAAATACTTTTTGATAATTTGTCCAAATTTCATTTTTTTGTTCTTCTGTTTTTCCATCTTGCCAACCCCATCTATGCCAGCCTTCACTCATTTCATTATTACCACACCACAATGCAATTGAAGGATGATTTCTTAATCGTTTTACATTATCAATTGCTTCTTTTTTTACATTATCTAAAAATGATTGATCTCCCGGATACATAGCACAAGCAAACATGAAATCTTGCCAAATTAAAATTCCTTTTTTATCACATAAATTATAAAATTCTTCATCTTCATAAATTCCTCCACCCCAAATTCGTAACATATTCATATTCGCATCAATTACATCTTGAATTAATTGTTCTTTATCTTTTTTTGTTACTTCAGATAGAAAAATATTTTGAGGAATATAATTCGCTCCTTTCATATAAATATCTTGACCATTTATTTTAAAATAAAATGATTGCCCAATACTATCTTTTTGAGAAATTAATTCTACTGTTCTTAAACCAACTATTTTATTTTTTGAATCAATTATAGTTTTATTCTTTTGTAAAGAAAATTCAAATAAATAATGGTACGGAGTACCCACATTTTGAGGCCACCAAAATTTAGCATCTCGAATAGAAATGGTTGTAGAATAATAATTAATTCCCTTTTTTAAATGAATCTTTTTTGTAAAAGATTCATTATCTTCTTTGTTATTTATGATAATTTCAAAATCTGTATTTTTGAGAGATTCAATTTCAAAATTAATTTTTAGTTGAGTTTCTTTATTATCTAATGTTTCAATTTGATAATAAACATCTAAAATTCTTGCTTCATCATAAGAAATTAAATTTACATCTTTCCAAATTCCTAGAGTTTTAATTTTAGGTCCCCAATCCCAACCATATTGAAATTGTGGTTTTCTTGTAAATACTCTAGGAGATTCAGGCAAAGTATATTCTAGTTGTTGGGCCAATTGATGTTCAATACTATCTACGGAAAATAAAATAATTCTTAATTCATTTTTTTCTTTTAATAATGTAGAAACATTGACATCCCATGTTCTAAAAGCATTATTGGTTTTTAATATTTGATGGCCATTGAGATAAATTTCTGAATAAGTATCAATTCCTTTAAATTGTAAAATATGTTTTTCTTTTTTTAATTGATTTTCAGAAAGTATAAATTCTTTTTTGTATTCCCAATTTTTTTCGGAAATCCATTGTATAGAATCTTCATTGGTTTGTTTAAAAGGATGAGGAATTTTTTGTAATTGTAATAAATCAAATTGTACAGAGCTGGGCACTTTTCCTAATAATGATTCATCTTTTCCTAATTCACTCAATTGCCATGTTCCATTTAAAGAAATGGTCTTGATAGAAAAATCTTCTTGTTGACAAGAAAAGAATAAACTCAAAATGATAAAAATGAATAATTGCTTTTTCATTTTTCAAAGATAATAAATACTCTTTGAATAGAAATGTAGAATGCTGCTTTGTTAAATTATTTTTCAATAGTCTCATAAAAATATGAGCCATCGCGAATTTTAAAACTTTTCTTTTTCGTTAGCATAGAGAATAAATTTCGTTAAGAATTTCCGAAGCCTTG
>JAHDII010000181.1:6615-6832 GCA_020630895.1 Saprospiraceae bacterium | reverse complement strand
TAAACCAGCATATTCTGTATATAACTTTTTTAATAAAAAAAGATTAAAAAATATAAAAAAGCAATATAAAAAACTAAATATTTCTAAAACATATTTTGAACCTGTTTCTAGTAATGATTTTAAAAATCAAGAAGGAGAAAAACCATTACTCGATAGATTGAATTCAAAAAATGAATTGCCTAAAAATAAGGAATTTCAATCTTTAGAAAAAAAATTA
>JAHDII010000181.1:1053-6605 GCA_020630895.1 Saprospiraceae bacterium | reverse complement strand
CAAGAAGCCATTTTAAATTGGTCAGATAAAGGCTATGCTATTATTCCTCAATTTTTTTCTACAAAAGAAGTTGATTTTATTAATGAAGAAGTAGAAAAAATAATAAAAAGCAACACAGCAAATTATCAAGTAAATAGTAAAAAAATAATGTTTGCTGTTCGACAATCTCAAAAATTAAATGAGACCGTTAACCATGATATGCTACAAAAAATATTAAGTATTTTATTAGGAAAAAAAGTACAATTATTTCAAAGCATTAATTTTTTAGAAGGAAGCCAACAAGCCACTCATTCTGATTCAGTTCACATGACGACTTTTCCTTTGGGGTATTTAATTGCTGTTTGGATTGCATTAGAAGATATAGAAAAAGGAAGTGGCGTATTACATTATTATCCTGGAAGTCATCAATTACCCTATATCTTAACACCGGATTTTGAACATGGAAGTAATCGTTTATTTCTAGGAGAAAATGCTTATGTAAATTACGAGAAAAAAATAGCCGAAGTACTTCAAAAAAATACTTTTGAAAAAAAAGAATTTCTAGCAAAAAAAGGAGACATTTTAATTTGGCATGCTAATTTATTACACGGAGGAAATCCAATTACAAAAAATAATTCTTCAAGGAAAAGTATGGTCTTACATTACTATGCCAAAGATGTAGCTTGTTACCATGAAATAACACAGCGTCCTGCCTTGATAGAATAAAAGGATGATGGCGAATAATAAATTTTATAACACTTATGGTTCTGGTTTGCGTTCTGGATTTTTACCTCAACATTTTAAATTAAAAAAATGAAAAAAATATTATTGCTACATGGAGCTTTAGGCACAAAAGAACAATTTAAAAAATTAAAATCGGTACTTGAAGAAAAACACCAAGTATATGATTTAGATTTTGAAGGACATGGTTCTTTTTTTTCTGATAAAGAATTTTCAATGTCTCTTTTTGTGAAAAATGTAGTTGATTTTTTAGAAAAAAATGAAATAGATAAAATTAATATTTTTGGATATAGCATGGGAGGATATGTAGCATTAAATACAGCTATTCAATATCCTCATGTAGTTGAAAAAATAATGACATTAGGAACCAAATTTAATTGGACAAAAGAAGCAGCAACACAAGAAATTAAAATGCTAAACCCTGTTAAAATTAAAGAAAAAGTTCCTGCTTTTGCACAGCATTTAGAAAAAATACATCAAAATAATTCTTGGGAAAGTGTACTTAATAGAACAGTCCGAATGATGACGAATTTAGGAACTAAAAATAAATTAGAAGAAAAAGATTTAGTCAAAATTTTTCATCCCGTATTGATAAGCCTTGGTGAAAAAGATAAAATGGTCACTCTAGAAGAATCTAAAAAAAGTGTAGATGTTTTGCCTCAAGGAATATTTAAAATTATAGAAGATACTCCTCATCCTATTGAAAAAATAGATGCTCAAAAATTAGCAAAAATAGTGTTTGATTTTATTTAATCTAGTTCATAAAATGCAAAAAAGATTAAAGACAATTTTGCAAATTATGAACTAACTATTAGTGAGGTATTTTTGGAATTAAGTTGTTTTGGATTTGTGTGAATATACTTTTTTACGTTGTTCAGGATTTAATATTTGAATGACAGCGTAGAGGAATTTATTCTTTAAGTGATTTTGTTCAAAATTAGAAATATTTTCTTCTTTAGATTTTTTTAAATATTCAATTCTTCTCACTTCAATTTTTAGCATTTGAACATTGGTTAATTCTAATCTTTTGTCTAGCCTTTTTACATAAACATGTGCTTTTTCAGTTAAACTCAAATGACTAGGCATTTTTTCTAATAGCGGATCATCAAGCATTGTTGTTTGTGCTTGGATCGATGCAGATATCATCATTAATAAGATAATAAGAATACTTGTTGTTTTGATTAAAGTTTTATTCATAATAAGTAAAAATTTAAGTATGTGTGTATATTGTTAAATGATTTAGTTTGAGCAAAAATCATACCCTATTTTTTTATATTTGATTTTTTTATATGTCACAAAAAAGAGCAAAATCAAAATTTTATTGAGTTTATATCTCTTAATCTTTTGAGAATCAGTATAGCAATGAATATTGGATTTTATTTTTATGAGATAAGATTTTGTAATTTAAAAAACCAAATTTTAACATATATGGATTAACGAAATGTTTTAGTTTTTAGATTTAAAAGCCTAAACTTTCTTTTGTTTCCTTTAATACTGTTATAAATTGAATTTAAAAAATTATTTTTGCTTAAGATTGAATTTATATGTAAAACAAATTGGATAAAAAAACAGAAATATTACAAAAATATTGGGGCTATCCCAGCTTTCGATCTTTGCAAGGAGAAATTATTGATTCTGTATTAGAAGGCAATGATACTTTAGCTTTAATGCCTACGGGAGGTGGTAAATCTATCTGTTTTCAGGTTCCTGCTTTGGTAAAAGAAGGCATTTGTATTGTAGTATCTCCGCTTATTGCTTTAATGAAAGATCAGGTATTGAATTTAAAAAATAGAGGAATAAAAGCCGAAGCTATTTTTTCTGGAATGCATTATAAAGAGATTGATCGTATTTTAGATAATGTAGCTTATGGAGATATAAAATTATTATATCTTTCTCCAGAACGATTAACAACAGATTTAATCAAAGAAAGAATAAAAAAAATGAATGTGAATTTATTAGCTGTAGATGAATCACATTGTATTTCTCAATGGGGGTATGATTTTCGTCCTCCTTATTTAAAAATTGCAGATATTAGAACCTTAATTCCCAATGTACCTATATTAGCCGTTACCGCAACAGCAACATTAGAGGTGGTTAAAGATATTCAAGAAAAATTAGCGTTTAAAAAAGAAAATGTTTTTCAAAAAAGTTTTGGAAGAAGTAATTTGTCATATTCTGTTTTGTATGAACCCAATAAATTAAAAAAATTAGTAGATATATTAAATCGAGTAAAAGGAACTTCAATTGTTTATGTTCAAAATAGAAAGCGAACAAAAGAAATTGCACATTATTTAAATCAAAAAGGAATTTCTGCTTCTTTTTATCATGCAGGATTAACAAGCGAAGAAAGATCTAAAAGACAAGAACAGTGGATAGAAAATAAAATACGAGTGATTGTATCTACTAATGCTTTTGGAATGGGAATAGATAAACCAGATGTTCGAAGTGTGATTCATTTAAGTTTGCCGGATAATTTAGAAGCTTATTTTCAAGAAGCGGGTAGGGGAGGAAGAGATGGAAAAAAATCTTTTGCGGTATTATTATATAATGAAAAAGATCGAGAATTATTAGAACGACAATATGAATTAGCATTTCCTTCTTTCCAAGAAGTAAAACAAGTTTGGCAAGCACTTAGTAGTTATTATCAATTAGCAGTAGGAAGTAAATCATATCATAGTTTTGATTTTGATTTAATACAATTTTCTAATAATTTTAAATTGGATATTTTAAAAACATATAATTGTTTGAAAATTCTAGAACAAAATGCTTGGATCACTTTAAGTGATGCGGTTCATTTACCTCCTACGGTTAAATTTATTGTAGATAAAAATACGTTATATGATCGCCAAATTAAAAATAAAAAAATTGATTTATTAGTCAGGAAAATTTTACAAACCTATACAGGAGGTTACAATCAATTAATAACTTTGAGAAAATTTGCAGAATTAGCTTATTCCTTAAAAATTACTCCCGATCAATTACATCAATTATTACAATCTTTAGATCAAGAAAAATTATTAGAATATATTCCTGCAAAAGATAAACCTCAAATTACTTTTTTAGAAGAAATGACTTCTTCTTTAAATTTAGAATTTGATACAGAATTATATAATTTTAGAAAAAATCGTCATTTTGAAAGAATGACAAAAGCATTAAATTATGCTGAACTACCTATTTGTAGAAGTCAACAATTATTAAAATATTTTGGAGAAAAAAATACAGAACCTTGTGGTATTTGTGATGTTTGTACAGGCAGACATTCTTCTGATATGTCTAATGATGAATTTGTAAGATTACAAGGAAAAATTATGATGTTATTAAAAAAAGAACGTTTATCCACTCAAGATATTTTAGATTCTTTTGCTCCTAAATATGAAAAAAAGTTATTAAAAGTATTAGAATATTTAAATACCGAAAATAAAATTTTTAGAGCCGAAGATGGAAAATTAGAAATCTAATTCTTCTATTTTTTGTGAGACACTTCCTTTTTCTCCTAAGCGTATAATTCCAAAAATAATTTTTACAATTATTCCTTGATCTGTAATTAATGTAGCCGTTTTACGAATCTTTTTATCTCTTTCTTTAATTTGATGTTGAAATTCTTCTTCAGAAAAAGAATGTAATTTTGTAGCAAATTTCCAAGCACCATCTCTTGCCATTTTCATACTAAAATCAATTAAAAAATCATCTACCTTTTTTGTTTTTTTTAATATCCATTTGAGCTTAGGCCAAATGTTAGATAAATCCTGTTCTACTTTGCCAACTAATGAAGATAAAATTTCATTAATCTTATTAAAATCATTTTCTAAATCATCAATATTTTTATTTTTAGAAATTTCTGCTGCTGCAACTCCTAAATCCAAATTAATATGAGCATTCATACTCACTAATAAATGTTGCAAAACAGTAAACCAATATTTTTTTGATTGTTGAAAAGCAATATCCCAAGAAGCAGAAACAGTTTTGTTATCTTGAAAAGCGAAATAATTTTCTAAATATTTATTAGCAAACGTGACATCTAGTTGTTCCATTCTTTCGTTATCATCAAAAAAATTATTTTCAATTCCTTCCTTGACTTTTACAGTTACATTTTTATATAAAGCAGCAAAATATCCTAAAGGATTATTATTCTCTTTAGAATGAATAATAATTTCTTCTAAAATAGAAATCACTTCATCTATGTTATTGGCTAATGTTGAGGGCATAAAAGTTTTTATAAAATCTATTTATAATAATGAATAAATAAATATATCAATTTTTTTCTGAAAATTCAAACCATTGCACTTTACTTTGACTTGCATGAACTATTATTTGTGCAACTTGAATCCCTTCTATATAAATATAATGTTGTATTAAATCTGAATTAAATGTAAAACGATTTTGTCGAAGTTCTAATAAATAATAGTTAGTATCATTTTTATCTCTCAAATAAATTTCTCCATAATAGCTAGTACCACTTTGACTTCCTTTTGAAATGATTCCTTTAAAATCAATTTTTTTGATTTCATTAAAATTAATTTCTTTCTGCTTTAGTTTACTATTATTTATAATCATTATTTTTTTACGAGGATAAATAGAAATTTTAAAAAAACGGCTATCGTAAATTTGTACAAGCGGTAATATTAATAATGGAATAGATGTTATTATTATAACTAATATTAAAGCCCTGTTTGGTTCATGAAAAATATGATCCCTAAAACTTAAAAGCATACAAGAAAAAAAACATAAAACCAAAAATAAAATAAAATAAAAATCTCCTCGTCAAAGTTTGAAGTTGAGTTATAATAATATTATCAGCTTGTTTTACTATAAATTCCTATATTTGTACTGTC
>JAHDII010000181.1:281-1043 GCA_020630895.1 Saprospiraceae bacterium | reverse complement strand
AGCATACAAGAAAAAAAACATAAAACCAAAAATAAAATAAAATAAAAATCTCCTAGTCCTTTTAAATTTCGAAGTTGAGTTATAATAATATTATCATCTTGTTTTACTACTTTATAAATTCCTATATTTGTACTTTCTTCTGGTATTTCAATTTGACTATTGATACTCTTTTGTAACGTTTTACTAAATTCCTCTCCTACAATTATTTTATTGTTCCCATGCCTTAGAAATTGAATTTTCCCTATCTGCATTTCTCTTTGAAAAATATTATAATATTTGATTCCCCATTGTTTCATAATAGGAGCGAATAAGAGATAGATTTGTTGCAATTTTTTTTCCTCATTAATGTTAAAAAGAAAAGTAGGCATAATATCATCATTTAACCAAATAGTTAGCTGACAACTTAAAATATCTTTTTTGAAGAAAATTCTAAATTTAGAAATAGAAGAAATAGGAAGAACAGTTTCCTTTTTTTTATTTCGAGTATGATTATAAATTATTGTATCATGCGAAAAAATAATTCGAGTTTTTTGTAAATAAGGATGTTTAAAATCAATAATAAAAAATAAAGGAGATAGACCCAATAATGTAGCAATAAATCTCGCTATATAATTATCTTGATTTGGAGAATTAAATATATAAATTCCTATAAAAACACAACAACAGATAAAAATAATTCGTCTAAGTGTAATTTTAAACCAATCATTTTTACCTGTTAAAATTAAAAGATCATATTAAGCATTTTCTAAATTACTAACAAGT
>JAHDII010000181.1:0-271 GCA_020630895.1 Saprospiraceae bacterium | reverse complement strand
TGATTCAGTGATGCCATTTTTTGCTGTAACTTATTAAAATTATAAGATGATTTTTAGGGTTTTCTTTTAACTTCATTGTCCGATTAAAAGAAAAAAAATCAAAGAGTTTTAAAAGAGGCATCATTTAAAATTCTCTTATATCTTCACAAATTTTTGTGTAGTAGAAGCACCATTATTTTGATCTGTAACAGTAATAAAATAATATCCTTTAGAGAGGCTAGAAATATTAATTTCTTCGCTTCCTTTTTCTTGAATCATTTGTTGCCCTACA
>JAHDII010000180.1 GCA_020630895.1 Saprospiraceae bacterium | reverse complement strand
AAAACTATTTAATAACAGGTAAAATAATTTTAGAAATATCTTTTTTGTCGCAATGTAAATTGAGTTCATATCCTTCTGGATATAAAATTTCAAAATGATCTTTATCACAACCAGCTATTGAAATTCTAATCTGATGTCCCTTTTTTATCATATATGAAGTAGGAATCATATCAGAAATTAAGCGTATTTTTTCTTCCTTATTTGTAGGTAAACTATCTTCTCTTTTATGAGAAATAGAAGGACCAATTTCTTTATAAATAATATCTTCTTGTATCGCTCTATGTGAAGCTCTTAAAATGCCTTCAGTAATATAATGAGCGGTTCCATTTTTATCAATATCTTCTAAATAAACAAAAATACTGGCATCATTTTTATTACTACTTATAAAAATATCAAATAAAGCATGTCCAGTTATTTCTAGATCATTTTTTAAAACATCAGAATAAAAAGACAACATATTTTTACTTTTTTCATTCCAATCATGATACATATAAGCCGTAGTAATTTTTCCATTCACCGCTTTCCAACGACTCATGTCGCCAGTGCCTGTAGAATTATCAATTTTAATATTATAATTTTGATTTGAAATATTTTTTTGCTTGGTAATTAATTGATGATTAGCAGAAAAAAATAAAGTATCATATTGAGTATTCGAAGGAGGCCAAACATCAGAAGATTTCCATTTTTCTTCTGCTAAAGTATAATAATGAATCGGAGCTTCCTGAGCTAAACCATTCTTTTTTCCTTTCAAATGAAAATCAAAAAATTTAATGAGTTCCCCTACATGATCAAACCCTGCATAAGAAGGATGATATGGGCTAATATTATATTTCCCTCCATGTTCCCAAGGACCAATAATTAATTTTTTATGCGAAGTATTTAAATTTAAATATCTTTTGATCGCTGCATTTTGATAAGCACCATCCATCCAACCACTATAAGAATAAATAGGAATATTGGCTTCATTTAATTTTTGAATATAATGATGAGGACTAAAAATATCTAATGTTTTGATATAACCTCCTTTAGGAGTATCATCGCGATAATCAATCGTTAAAGCACCATCATGAACATTTCTATTTTTTTGATGATCTTCAATCGCTTGTTTTAAAATAGGTTTATTTTTTTTGACTTTTGAAACACCACCAATGAGCCATTTATATTTTTTATAATTAGAAGGTAATTCATTATCATCCATTCTTTCGTTAGCTTCTCCCCAACTTTTAGTAAACCAAGAATTGTGAACCCCTCCTGGAAAAGCGTTATCTTCATATACATCAAATAAAGAAAATAATAAAGCAACTGCTTTTAAATTAGGATGTTGAGTGGTGGTTAAAAATTCGGCAGTTGTACCACTATATGAAGCTCCTAAAGAACCAATTTTTCCATTGCACCATTCTTGCTGAATCGCCCATTCTATAATTTCATAACCATCTTGAATTTCATCTATCGTCCAAGGATGAAGCCTAGAGCCTAAAGAAGCACCAGAACCCCTTACATCTACATTAATTATAGCATAACCATTTTCAATAAAAGCATTTATCATATCTCCCATGCTTCCAATTAATCCATTAGTTAAAAGATTAAAAGGAAATTTTATTTTTGGAGACCGCCAATATCTTGTTTGATGAATTAAAGCAGGAAGTTGTTCTCCTTTTTTTAAATTTTTGGGCAAATAAATATCAACAGCTATTTTGATGCCGTCTCTCATTTCTATATATTGAGAACTTTTGGAAAGACCTTTATATTTTTTATTGTCTAAATAGTTATAAGGAGCAGGAACTTCCTTAGCAATATCCGTTGCATGAAGTTTAGATTTTTTTTCTGTTTTGGGTATTTCTGTTCTTTGAGCAAAAGAATGAAAACTTGCTAAGAAATAAATAATAAAAATAAATTTTATTTTGAACGGTATAGACATCAATATTAAGATTTTATTCGTTAGATGATTATTATAATTATAAATTCAATATCCAAATTTAAGAAATCAAAATGAATCCAACAATTAAAAAGGTTTTAGATCTTGCCATTCAAGCATTTATTATCATGAGTGCTTTATATGCTGCTTTTCAATTATTTGGTGCATTTAATAATTCAGAAGGAAGTATTATTTTATTCAAATCGGCTAAAAATATTTCATTTGAACACCTTGTTTCTAGAAGATTATATGCTTTAGAGTTTTGGTTAATCGCAACTTGTTATATTATTTATTTAGGGATGAGGAAAAAGATTTGGTCTTTAGATTAAAATAAACAGCGATTAAAAAAACAGCAATAGCTAAATTAAATCCTGCTACGATTAAAATATTTCCTAAAGGTGGAAATATTAAATAAATTATAATCAATAGAATATAGATAAAAGCAGGATTAAATGCGACTATTTTTTTAGGTAGCCATGTCCATCTTTTATGAATACCATGAATAAAAAGAATCGTTAATACAACGAAAAGAATTCCAAGTATAGCTCCAAAGGGTTCAAAATAATATTTTAATTCTTGTGCAGATTCTATTCCATTTTGTTGAATTGCTGAAGCTACAAAAATAATCATTCCATGATAAGCTACACCTACCGTTAGTACAAAAATACAAGCAGCCATCGCTACTATTTTTTTTTGTATATTTATTTTATGAAAACTATTAATAACTACCCCAATTCCCAATAATTCAAAAGGAATAAGCAAGATGCCTAAATAATGTCCCCACATCATTCGCTCCAAAGGAATATCTTTTAAAAAAGCATAATCTCCTGTATGATAATTTCCTAAAGGAGAATATAATAATAATACATCTGCTACGCATGATAATAATGCGGCACAAATAGATATAATTAAAAGTTTTTTTTCCATAGCTTTATTTTAATTGAGCGGCAATAAAAGCAGTTGTCCAAGCAGCTTGAAAATTATATCCTCCTGTAATTCCATCAATATCTAATACTTCTCCTGTAAAGTATAAATTTTCACAAACTTTACTTTGCATAGTTTTAGAATTAATACTTTCTAAACTAATTCCTCCACAAGTTACAAATTCTTCTTTAAAAGTTGTTTTTCCTTGAACGGAATAAATATCATGACTTAAAATATTAATCAATTGATGTAATCCTTTTTTTCCTAGTTCTTCCCATTTTTTATTTTGAGATACATTACATTTTTTTAATAAATAAAACCATAATCTTTCAGGAAGTAAATAAGGTCTATAATTACTTAATAATTTTTTAGGATGTTCTTGAATAATATTTTTTAAATCATTTAAAATAATTTCATGATTTTGAATATGTACCCAATTGACTTGAATTTTAAATGTATAATTTTTTTCTTCTAAAATTCTTGCTCCAAATGCAGATAATTTTAAAATAGCAGGACCACTCATGCCCCAGTGTGTAATGAGTAAAGGACCATCTGCTTTTAATTTTGTTCCTTGAATATGAGCTACAACATTTTCAACTACAATACCCATTAATTCGGTAACAGATTCTTGAGGCATATTAAAAGTAAATAAAGAAGGAACAGGATTTTTAATTTGATGACCTAATTCTTCTAGCCATTCTAAATTTTTTCTTTTAGGAACACCTCCAATAGCTATAATAACTTTATCAAAAATAGGAGGAGTATTATTTTCTTTATTAAAAATTAATTGTAGTTGATTATTTATTTTTTGAATATTTTTAATACCATGATCTATTTTTATTGTAATACCTAATTTTTTACTTTCTGATAAAAAACAATCAATAATACTTTGTGAATTTTGAGATTGAGGAAAAACACAATTATCTTCTTGAATGACTAAAGGAACATTTCTTTTTTCAAACCATTCCATAATGTGATGATTGTTAAAAATATGGAATGCTTTTTTGAGTTGTTTTTCTCCCCTTGGATACGCTTTTGATAATTGACTAATCGAGCTACAGCCATTCGTCACGTTACATCGTCCTCCTCCAGATATTTTAACTTTGGATAATAATTTTTTTGATTTTTCAAAAATAATAACTTCTGAATGAGGATAATTCTTTTTGACATGAATCGCTGCAAAAAATCCCGCGGCTCCACCTCCAATTATTGCGACTCTCATATCTAAAAATTATTAAATAATATTTTATCTAAATTGAAAATAATATTATTAGGAAATCCTTCATCTTTTTTGTCTAAGAATAAATTAAAATGATGTTTTTTTAATAATTGTATCGATGCAATATTTTTTTGATGAGTATAGGCTTCTATATGTTCAAAACCAAGAACATTAAAACCAAAATCGAGGACTTTTTTAATCGCTTCACTCATTATTCCTTGTTGATGAAAATTAGGATGTAAATCATAACCAATATCTGCAATGGTATTATCTGGAGAAAAATTCCATAAACAGATAGTGCCAATCATTTTATTGTCTAGTTCAATTCCCCACGTGATAGATTCATTATTATTAATAAATTGATTAATTTTATGAATAAATAATGTGGCTTCGTCTACAGATTGAAGAGGTTCTTTTTCAATATATTGAATTACTATTTCATTAGAACGAAGGAAAAATATTTCTTTTGTATCATTTTTTCCCAGCTTTCTAAGTACAAGCCGTTCTGTATTTAATATGGGGAAAGGTTTAAAATTAAATTTGTTCTGTATCATTTTGCAAATATAAAATATAATAATGAACTTATTTGTCATGAATAAGTTATGATAAAGAGATGAATTTTCAAAACTATAAGAATATTGTTTATAGCTAAAAAAGAAATATTATATTTGCAGTTTAATGTAAAATATGGCAAGAAGACGAAGAGGACATACTGAAGATTTACCCAAAGTGAAGTTGACTAAAGAGAACTTTAGAGAGGCTTTAAAAATTTTTGAATATGTTAAACCGTATAAATGGTATCTCATATTAGGTTTGTTTTTATTAGGGGTGTCAAGTCTGATTTTCTTAGCATTACTGAAACTATTTACAGAGATTATTAAAGTTGCAGAGGGCAAAGATTTTTATGGACTAACGATTCAAGATATGGGATTAATTATGTTAGTCATGTTAGTGCTTTCTGGTATTATTTCTTATTTTCGAGTAACATTATTTGCTCATTCTAGTGAAAAAGGAACAGCAGATATTCGTAAAGCTTTATTTGATAAAATCATTACTTTACCCATTACTTTTTTTGAAAAAAATCAAAGCGGAGAATTGGTCAGCCGAGTCAATTCTGATGTAGATAAATTATATTCTGTTTTCTCAATAACGATCGTAGAATTTATTCGTCAAATCATTTTATTATTAGGAAGTGCTATAATATTGATTTATAGTAGTCCTAAGTTGACTTTAATTATATTATTGACCTTCCCTGTTGTTATTATTTTTGCTATGTTTTTTGGACGATTTATCAGGAAATTATCTAAAGAAAAACAAAAAGTACTAGCAGAAACGAACGTTATATTAAGTGAATCTGTACAATCTATGCCTGTTGTTAAATCATTTACAAATGAATATTTTGAAATGGAACGATATGGCAAAACGAACCAAAATGTAGTTAAGGTGGCTTTGAGATTTGCAAGAGGAAGAGGCTTGTTTTCTTCTTTTATTGTTACCGTTTTATTTGGTGCTTTATGTTTTGTAATGTGGCAAGCAGCAGTGATGGTAAAAGCAGGAACAATTGACTCTGGAGATTTATTCGGTTTTGTGGTATATTCAGGAGTAATTGGTGGAGCAATTGCTAGTTTAGGAACTTTTTATACAGAAATTTTAGGAGCGATTGGGGCAACAGAAAGAGTCAGAGAAATTTTGAATATGACTCCTGAAGTAGAAGTTCAGACGAATGCTCCGAAAGTTCAATTAGAAGGGAATATTCAATATCAAAATATAGAATTTTCGTATCCTACTAGGGAGGATGTTATTATATTTGAAGATTTATCTTTTGAAGTACAAGCAGGAAAAAAAGTGGCTTTAGTAGGACAAAGTGGTTCTGGGAAATCTACTATTGTTCAGTTGTTGTTACGATTTTATGAATTAGATAAAGGTAAGATAACCGTAGATGGAAAAGATATAAAAGATATAGATATTCTTCGATATAGAGAAAACGTGGCTATTGTTCCTCAAGAAGTAATTTTATTTGGAACTTCTATTAAGGAAAATATTTTGTATGGAAAACCTGATGCCACAGATCCAGAAATTATTGAGGCAGCAAAACAGGCAAATGCTTGGGATTTTATTCAAGGGTTTCCAGAAGGCTTAGAAACAAAAATTGGAGAACGAGGCGTAAAATTATCAGGAGGACAACGACAACGCATTGCTATTGCTCGAGCAATTTTAAAAGATCCTTCTATTTTAATTTTGGATGAAGCTACATCTTCTTTAGATGCAGAATCTGAAAAAATTGTTCAAGATGCTCTAGATAAGTTAATGGAAGGAAGAACCAGTATTATTATTGCTCATCGTTTATCTACTATAAAAGATGTAGATTGTATTTTTGTAATAGAAAATGGAAAAATTGTAGAAAAAGGAACTCATCAAGAATTATCTACAAAAGAAGATGGTGCTTATAATAGTTTAGCCAAATTACAATTTGAACATTTGGGTTAAATTAATACTCTTGATATTTCCCATTTTTAAATATTAATATTTCAAACTTTTTTTCTTGTAATTCTTTAATGATTTCTTGATTAGGAATATAAGAATAACTTGCTTTGCAAGAAGTAAAAAACATTGTATTAATATAATGAGGATCATTTAAAATAATAGTATTTTTATTACAATTTATACTTTTAATTTCTTCTACCCATTCTTGATTTTCTATATTAAAAAGTTTTAATCGTTCTATGCTATATCTAATAGGAAGAATGATTAATAATAATATCAATAACCATTTTAAATTTTCATAA
>JAHDII010000179.1 GCA_020630895.1 Saprospiraceae bacterium | reverse complement strand
CCTAGAGGCAAAAAAATATACTTCAAAAGAAAAGAAATAGATGAATGGATAGAATGCACAAGTTCTAATTATCCCTTAGGTTATATTGGTCAATCTAATGAAAATAGAGAAGTATTATTATTGACAGAAGATGGTGGAAAAATAAAAAAAACACCTACAACAACAAATAATAAAATGGCTATTATCACTAAAATAGATTTAAAGGAAAAAGGTGATGCCAATATTCATTTAAAATTAAATTCAGAAGGACATCCTCATGAAATATTTAGATATTGGAATACTTATTTATCAGAAAAAGATATACAAGAGAAATTGAGGAAAATTATTTCAAATACTTCTATTGATATCTCTCATGCAAAGATTATAGTCGATGAAGAAAAACCAAAATCTTCTTTAGAACTTAATGTGTATTCTCCTAAGTTTTCTTCTAAAGCTGGAAAAAGACTTTTTGTTCCTATTCAAACCTTAATAGATACTTATTCTATGTCTCCACCTCAACTAGAAAATGAAAGAACTCAAGGTATTTTTCTAAACAAAGAAATTCTTGTTGAAGATGAAATTGAAATTAGTATTCCTGATAATTATAAGGTCGAGTCAGAATTAGAAAATAAAGAAATTGAATCAGATTTTGGCTCCTATTCTATTACATTTGATATTCAAGATAATGTAATTTTTATTAAAAGAAAAGTAACAAAATTTAAGGGAGAATTTTCAAAAGACAAATATGAAGAATTTAGAACTCATTGGTTAGAAATATCAAATATAAATCATTCAAAAATTGTGTTAGTTCAAAAATAGGCTCTTAATCATTTATTATCTACAATAAATTAGTTAAATTTGTCATTTATAGGATAAAATATTTATAGTAATGATAAAAACATTAATAAAATTAGGTTTAGTTGTATTTGTAGGAATATTAGGATATAACTATTTTTTAGGAACACCTACTGAAAAGGAAGATGCAAAAGAAACAGTAGAAACAATTACTAATGCCACTAAAGATGCTTTTAGTGCCATTACAAAATTATTCAAATCTGAAAAAGAAAAATATAATGCAGGGAAATATGATGATGCTATGGATAAAGTATCAGTTCTTTTTCAAAATTTGAAAGATAAAGCTCAAGATTTAGCAAGTAATTCAGATGAATATTTAGATAAATTAAGTCAGCTCAATGAGCAAAAAGAGGAACTCCAAGATAAAATCAATGGTTTTAAAGGAAAGGAAATGACAGAAGAAGAATCGACTGAAGCCAATGAACAACTTAAAAATGATTTGAATGACTTGATGAAAAAGATAGATGGTGCTATAAAGGAAGTAGGTATTTCTACTACTGAAGGAAACAAATAAGTTTTCCTAGCATTATTTTTGTAGAAATCCCTTATCATGCTACTTTCCAAATAATAATCCTAAAATTCGGTTAAAATTCGGTTAAAATTATATTGTCTTAATTTAAAATCGAACAAATCGTTCTTGAATAGAGTATATTGTAGTGTGATACATTCATATAATAATATTTTTAAAATCAGAAAACCATTTTAGGTTATGAAATTAAATCGTTCTATTTTATTGTCCATACCCTTTGCAGCCTTAATTATAGGTGCAAGTTTTTCATATAGTCACTTAACTTCAGATAAAGGAAAAGAAATAGTTATTTTAAAAACTATGATTGATGGATTTAAAAATTACCATTACAATCCTTTAGAAGTAGATAATGATTTTTCATCAAAATTATACAATTCTTACCTTGATAGAATAGATGGTGCTAAAAGATTTTTAGTTCAAGATGATATTACTCAATTGTCTAAATATGAAACACTATTAGATGAATCAATGAAAGATGATATTTCTTATGAATTTTTTGATATGTCTGTTCTTTTAGTAGAAGCAGGAATTAGTCGAGCTAAAGAATACTATCAAGAAGCATTAGAAAAAGATTTTGACTTTACAAAAGATGAAGATATCGAATTGGATGGAGAAAAAAGAAAGTTTGCAAAAGATTATAATGATCAAAAAGAACGTTGGACAAAATCTATTAAATATGAAATTTTAACTCGTGTTGTTTCTAAAAAGGAAAATGAACAAGAGAATTTAAAAGAAGATGCTGATTATACAGTAAAATCAGATGAAGAATTAGAAGAAGAAGCTAGAAAAGATGTTAAAAAAGTATTTGATAAATGGTTTAAAAGATTAGAAAGTACCAAAAGAAGAGATCGCTTAGATTTATATTTGAATTCTATAGCAGGAGTTTATGATCCTCATACTAATTATTATGCTCCTATCGAAAAGGAAAATTTTGATATTGGGATGAAAGGAAAATTAGAAGGAATTGGTGCTAGACTACAATCTGATGGAGAAGAAACTAAAGTAACTGAAATTATTTCAGGAGGACCTGCTTGGAAACAAGGAGAATTGAAAGCTAATGATATTATTTTAAAAGCTGCTGAAGGAGATGCTGAACCAGTTGATTTAAGTGGTATGTTGATTAATGAAGTAGTATCTTATATTAGAGGAAAAAAAGGAACGGAAGTAAAATTGACGGTTAAAAGTTCTGATGGTACTGAAAGAGTAATTTCTATTATTCGTGATATAGTTATTACAAATGAAGGATATGCTAAATCGTTAATATTAGATTATTCTCCAGAAAAAATAAAAAATATAGGATATATCAAATTGCCTAGATTTTATGCTGATTTTGATGATCCAGAAGGTCGCCAATGTTCAGAAGATGTCGCTCAAGAAATTAAAAAATTAAAAAAACAAGGTGTAAAATCTATTATTTTAGATTTACGTGATAATGGAGGAGGATCACTTCGTGATGTAGTAAGAATGTCAGGTCTATTTATTGAAGAAGGACCTATTGTTCAAGTTAAAGCACGTAATTTTAAACCTCGTATCCATGAAGACACTGATGATAGAGTATTATTTGATGGACATCTTATTGTTATGGTCAATCAATTTAGTGCTTCTGCTTCTGAAATTTTAGCAGCCGCTATGCAAGATTATAACAGAGCTGTTATAATAGGAAGTACTTCTACATTTGGAAAAGGAACCGTTCAGCGGTTTGTCGATTTAGATGAAATGGTTTGGGGTAAAAAAGATATGAAGCCTTTAGGTTCTGTTAAAATGACTATCCAAAAATTCTATAGAATTGATGGAGGTTCAACACAATTAAAAGGAGTTGTTCCAGATGTTATTTTACCAGATAGCTACCAAAAAATTGATATAGGCGAAAAAGAATATGATTATGCAATGGAATGGACTCAAATAGATCCTGTAGAGTATGACCAAGATGTTCGTCAAGTAAAAAATTTGGATAAATTAATAGCTAATAGCAAGAAAAGAGTCACTTTAAATAAAACATTCCAACTCATTAATGATAATGCTAGTCGATTTAAAAAAGTAAGAGACGATTCTAATTATTCTTTAAATCTTGAAACATATACTCAAGAACGTCAAGCAGAATTAGACGAAGCTAAAAAATATGAATCTATTATGGAAGATGATATTGAGGGAATTGGAGTGAAAAATTTGCCTACAGATTTAGAAAAGTTTAAAGTAGATGCTGCTAAAGGAGAAAGCAATGATAAATGGATTAAAAATATCAAAAAAGATGTTTATATTCAAGAAGCACTTTTAGTAATGAAAGATATGTTAAAATAATTTATTATCATTGTAGAATGATATATTCAAAAAGACCTTCTAAGAAAAGCACTCATTTTAGAAGGTCTTTTTAATGTTTAATATTTTTATTAAAAATGAATTTTCTAACATTAGAACATATTACTAAAAACTACGGCGAAAAAAACCTTTTCGACGATATAACCCTACATATTGATAAAGGTCAAAAAATTGCTTTAGTTGCCAAAAATGGTTCTGGAAAATCTACTTTACTCAAAGTTTTGATGGGTATAGAAAATTCAGAAAGAGAAGACAGCAAAATATTTGTTCATAAAGATATTACAATAGGCTTTTTACCACAAGAACCTATTTTTCAAGAAGGAGCTACCGTCCTAGATTCTATTTTTGATTCAGATAATAAAATACTTCAAACCATTAAAGCTTACGAAGAGGCTGTTATATTAAAAAAAGAAGGAGCAGCACTACAAAAGATTTTGGAACAAATGGAAGATCTCAAAGCATGGGATTTTGAAGTAAAAATAAAAGAAATTTTAACTCGATTTAATATTAAAGATTTATACCAAGAAATTCAAACACTTTCTGGAGGTCAACAAAAAAGAGTCGCTTTAGCTAAAGTATTAATTGAAGAACCAGATTTCCTTATTTTAGATGAGCCTACCAATCATTTAGATGTTGATATGATTGATTGGTTAGAACAATATTTGGCAATGCCCAATAAAACTCTTTTTATGATTACCCACGATCGGTATTTTTTAGATAGAGTTTGTAATGTTATTTATGAATTAGACCAAGGAGAACTTCATAAATACAAAGGAAATTATTCTTATTATTTAGAAAAAAAAGCGATTCGATCAGAAATTGAATCTGTAACTTTAGATAAAAATAAAAAATTATTAAAAAGAGAACTCAATTGGATTCGAAGACAGCCTAAAGCTAGAGGAACAAAAGCAAAATCAAGAGTGGATGCTTTTTTTGATCTCAAAGAAAAAACTTCTGGAAAAAAAGAAAATTCTGATTTTAAATTAGAATTCAAATCGGAGCGATTAGGAAAAAAAATAGTAGAATGTCATAATGTTTCTAAAAACTTTGGAGCATTTAAAGCATTAGAGAGTTTTTCTTATAAATTTAAAAAAAGAGAAAGAGTAGGAATTGTAGGACCCAATGGTGCCGGAAAATCTACTTTTATAAAATTAATTACTCAAGAATTAAAACCAGATTCTGGAAAAATAGTTGTAGGAGATACCATTGTTTTTGGTCATTATAGTCAAGATGGAATTGAACTCAATGAAGACAAAAGAGTCATAGATGTTATTAGAGATATTGCAGAAGAAATTCCTTTGAGTAATGGTAGTAAATTAACTCCAGCGGCATTTTTAGAAAAATTCTTTTTTAGTAGAAAACAACAAAGAGTTTATGTTTCTCAATTGAGTGGAGGAGAAAAAAGAAGATTGTATTTATTAACGATTTTAGTTTTAAATCCTAATTTTTTAATTTTAGATGAGCCTACCAATGATTTAGATATTTTAACTTTAAATATCTTAGAAGAATTTTTAGAAGAATTTCCAGGTTGTTTAATGATTGTTTCTCATGATCGTTATTTTATGGATAAATTAACGGATCATCTTTTTATTTTAGAAGGAGAAGGAATAATAAAAGATTGGAATGGAAATTATTCTGAATATAGAACTTGGAAGAAAAATCAAATATCAGAAAATCGTGAAAAAGAGGAAAAAAAATCAAAACCAAAATCAAATAATACTGCTCCAAAATTATCTTATGAACAAAGAAAAGAATTTAATAAATTAGAAAAAGAAATTGATAAATTAGAAAAACTAAAATTAAAAGTTTCTGAACAATTTAATAATACTCAAATTTCAGCAGAACAAATAAAAGACCTCTCAATACAACTCAACGAAATTAACAACTCTATTGAAGAAAAAGAAATGCGTTGGATGGAATTAGCTGAACTAGCCTAACGTCCTATGTATTTTTATATTTTTAATTTAATATAAATAATTATGAATTTTAAATGGTTTACCTTTTTTATTTTACTTGCTACATTTTTAGAAGTAAATGCCCAAGATGAATTTTATTCTTATATTTCTGATAGGCAATTTAGAACGCCTGAATCTTTACAAGGCTATGATTTTAAACCAGAAATTAAAGAAACTTTAGATGGTCATCAAACAAAATTATCTCCAGGTCAATATTCTTTTGCTTATCTAGGAAATTATCTTTATATCAACGGTGATGGACTAAAAGGAGTGTATTCTGTCAATAATGTTGAACCCATGAATTATGGCTACAAATTAAATTTAATGAATGCTAGAGATCCTTCTGTTCAAGGTCATTTAAAATTAATTTTAAATGATTATGCCCAAGTAGAAGCTTTAGTAATTAAGAAAAAAAATAAAGATCAAGAAATTATTTTCCACATGCCTAACATGGGAAAAACAAATAGAAAAAAAGAAGCAGAATATTTTACAGACTTAGGAGAATTTCCTGTTGCAAGTGCAGATTCTTTATGGGAGAAAAAAATGTATCCTTTTATTAGAATTCAAGGCAATCAATATAGGTTTCAATCTAAAGATAGTACCTATTTTGAATTTATTGAAACATATAAAGTAATAGATAAAAGAAAACCTCCTAAAGCTGAAAAAGAAAAAGGAGGAAAAGGAAAAGCAGAAAAATCTAAAAAAGGAAAAAAGGGAAAAAAAGGAGAAGAAGAAGTTATTGAAGAAGTGGAAGAAATAGAAGAAGAATATGACGATATAGAAGAAACAGTAACAGATACCGTTCCTCAATTAATTGATTTAACAGGAATGACAAAAGAAGAATTAGAAGAGGCAGCAGCAGCAGATCCTAAAATTAAATTAATTAAAGAATATTATATTCGATTAAAAACTTTTGAAGAAAAAGAAGATGGTACAATTAAACCTATAGATACAAAGTATAAAGTAAAAGGAATAATGGAACGTACTGATGATACTGCTAAAGATTATGAAGAAAAATATCAATTAGATTTTACTATTGATGGAGGAAAACATATTTATATGTTTTTAATGGCAGATAGAACAGCAAGTTTTATTGAAATAGGAGAAACAAGTTATTTAATGAGAGGTCATTAATTATAAAATATTATTATTTATTAAAAAAAATAGGGTGAGATAATTCATTATCTCACCCTATAATAAAAAATAAAATACCCATGAAAAA
>JAHDII010000178.1 GCA_020630895.1 Saprospiraceae bacterium | reverse complement strand
AAATATTACTTGCTATTTTATAATAAATCATTTTAATTGATTTATTATTGAATTCAAAATTTGTTAAATAGATAGATTTATTATCTTAATTGAAAAAAATACCAAGTGAATTGTAATAACTTATTAAATAGGATTGGTAAATTTGAATTGCTTTACACTGCAAAAATACATTTTCTTTCTAAAGATGAAACTATTATTTGAAAAAAAATGCTTTATTCTTTAAAAAATCATTGTATTAATAAGGTAAATAGTCGAATTAATAATGATATTTTTGCATTTATTTCATTTAGAGCATGTTTATACTATAACACTTTAAGATGAAAACATGTTCCAATTTCAAACAAAATTATAATCATTCATTATGCTACTAGCTAGTTTTATCAAAGAAAATAAGGAAAAAGTCCTTGAAGGATTAAAAATTAGAAATTTTAAAGAAACTCATTTTGTTGACGAAGTAATTGTATTAGATGAACAAAGAAAAGAAATTCAACAACAATCAGATAATACACAAGCTTTGATTAATAATGCCTCAAAAGAAATTGGGCAACTATTTAAAAGTGGGCAAGCAGATAAAGCCAATGAAAAAAAGGGACAAGTTTCTGAATGGAAAACTCAGCTCAAAGAATTACAAGAACAAGCAGATGTTATAAAAAATAAATTAGAAACGGCTTTATTAAGTCTTCCTAATGTGCCCCACCCTTCTGTTCCTCCAGGAAATACTGATGAAGACAATGAAGTATATAAAGCTTGGGATAAAGCAATGCCTCAACTTCACGAAAATCATCAACCTCATTGGGAACTTGCTGAAAAATATGATATTATAGATATGAAATTAGGTGTTAAACTAACTGGAGCTGGTTTTCCTGTATATAAAGGAAAGGGAGCAAGGTTACAACGTGCCTTAATTTCATTTTTTTTAGATGAAGCCAATAAAGCAGGATATACAGAATATATTCCTCCCCATATGGTGAATGAAGATAGTGCTAGAGGGACAGGTCAATTGCCAGATAAAGAAGGACAAATGTATTATGTTACAGCTGATGATTTGTATTTAATTCCTACCGCAGAAGTTCCTGTAACTAATATTTATAGAGATGTTATTTTAGATGAAAAAGATTTTCCTATTAAAATGACAGGTTATACCCCTTGTTTTAGAAGAGAAGCAGGTTCTTATGGTGCTCATGTTAGAGGACTCAATCGTGTTCACCAATTTGATAAAGTAGAAATTGTACATATTGAACATCCTGATAAATCTTATGATACTTTACAAGAAATGTTGAAACATGTAGAAGGTCTTTTAGAACAATTAGGTTTGCCTTATCGAATTTTAAGATTATGTGGAGGTGATTTAGGTTTTACTTCTGCACTTACTTTTGATTTTGAAGTCTATTCAGCTGCACAAGGTCGTTGGTTGGAGGTTAGTTCTGTTTCTAATTTTGAAACATTCCAAAGTAATCGTTTAAAATTAAGATATAGAGATACTGAAAATAAAAAGCATTTAGCTCATACATTAAATGGTAGTGCTTTAGCTTTACCTCGTATTGTGGCTGCTTTATTAGAGAATTTTCAGACAACAGAAGGAATTATAATTCCTGAAGTGCTTCAGAAATATACAGGCTTTGATCGTATTGATTAATTGAATAGCATGAAACAAAAAGGAAAAACATTTGTTTTACAAAAACACATTGAAAAAGGTATTGAAAAATATAATGGACAAATAGCTCCTGACATTCAAAAACATTTAGATAATATTGGATGGAATTATATAGTTTACCTTTTTCAAGACAATAGGATTCTTTTAGTTTATGAAGATCAATCTTTTGGAATTCTTTATGATTCTAAAGATCTATTGTTTCAAGATATGGAACAAGAAGAACAAATTAAAAATAATTATACTCTTTAAATTATATACATTATTAGAGTTTTTAATAATGTATTTTTTTATAAAAATTGAATAGGATATGAAAAATGATAAAGGAAATCAAATTAATATTGAATTACCAGAAGAAGTAGCAGAAGGAACTTATGCCAATTTAGCTGTTATTTCTCATTCTCATGCTGAATTTATTATAGATTTTATACGTCTTGTTCCTAATGTGCCTAAAGCAAAAGTTAAAAGTCGTATTATTCTAACTCCTCAACATACTAAAAGGCTAATGAATGCTTTAATAGAAAATGTAAGAAAATTTGAGGCACAAAATGGTACGATTAAAGATCTAGAATCGCCTCATATTCCTCCAATGAATTTTAATACTCCTCCAGGACAAGCTTAGAACTGGTTGAATTTGAACTATTCCAAATTTTGAAAATTTGGAATAGTTCATGTTTGATCTGATGATTAAATAATAATTATTTTCAATAATTCAAAACACTTTGAAGCCATTTTTCTGCTGTTTTGACATCCCAATTCTTACGTTTTGCATAATCTTCTACTTGATCTTTAGCGATTTCTCCTAGTCCAAAATATTTAGATTGAGGGTGAGAAAAATACCAGCCACTGACTGAAGCCGCAGGATACATAGCACAACTTTCTGTTAAAGAAATATTCGCATTATTTTCAACATTTAATAATTCAAATAATGTTATTTTTTCAGTGTGTTCAGGACAAGCAGGATAACCTGGAGCAGGGCGAATTCCCTTGTATTTTTCAGCAATTAAATCATCATTATTGAGAGCTTCGCTATTAGCATATCCCCAATATTCTTTTCTTACTTTTTTATGCAATAATTCGGTCAATGCTTCTGCAAAACGATCTGCTAATGCTTTTAATAATATAGCATTATAATCATCATTATTATTTTCAAATTCTTTAATCTTATTTTCAATACCTACACCTGCCGTTATTGCAAAAGCACCGATATAATCTTTTAGATTTGCTTTTTTAGGAGCCACAAAATCTGTTAGACAAAAATTGGCTTGACCAGGAGCTTTTTTTCTTTGTTGTCTTAAATTATATAAAGTATAAATGACTTCATTTCTATTTTCATTAGCATAAATTTCTATATCATCATCATTGATAGAATTAGCAGGAAATAATCCAAAAACAGCCTTGGCAGTTAACCATTTTTCTTCTATTATTTTTTGTAACATATTTTGAGCATCAATAAATAAAGAAGTGGCTTGTTCTCCTACTTTTTCATCTTTTAAAATAGCTGGGTATTTTCCCCATAATTGCCAAGAAGTAAAAAATGGTGTCCAATCTATATAATTAGAAATTTCTTTTAAATCGTAATTATCAAAAACGGTAATTCCCAATTTTTTAGGAATAGGTGGCGTATAATTTTTCCAATCTATTTTAATTTTATTTTTTCTTGCTTGTTCTAAAGAAATATATTTTTTAATTTGTTTTCTATTTCCAAATTTTTCTTTGAGTTCATCATATTCTAATTTTATTTTTCCAATAAAATTTAATTTATTATTTCCTAATAAATCTGAAGCTACAGTTACGGATCTTGATGCATCCAAAACATGAATCACTCCACCAGAATATTCTGGAGCAATTTTTACAGCAGTATGAGTACGAGAAGTAGTTGCCCCTCCAATTAATAATGGAATTTTAAAATCTTGACGTTCCATTTCTTTCGCTACATGAACCATTTCATCTAAACTAGGAGTTATTAATCCACTTAAACCAATAATATCTACATTTTCTTCTTTTGCTTTTTTCAAAATATTGGCGGCAGGAACCATTACCCCCATATCTACAATTTCATAATTATTACAGCCTAATACCACTCCTACAATATTTTTTCCAATATCATGAACATCTCCTTTTACGGTTGCCATCAAAATTTTTCCTTTCGATCTAGCTCCTGTTCCTGATTTTTCTGCTTCGATAAATGGATTGAGATATGCTACTGCTTTTTTCATTACTCTAGCAGATTTTACTACTTGTGGCAAAAACATTTTACCTTCTCCAAACAAATCTCCTACGATATTCATACCATCCATTAAAGGTCCTTCAATCACTTCTAATGGTCTAGTATATTGTTGTCTTGCTTCTTCAGTATCTTCTTCAATAAAATCAGTAATTCCTTTTACTAAAGCATGACTTAATCTTTCTTGAACGGTTCCTTCTCTCCAAGTCAAATCTTGCTGACGTTTTTTTCCTCCTTGTCCTTTTACCTTTTCTGCATAATCTGTAAGTGCATCTGTAGCATTAGGATTTTTATTGAATAAAACATCTTCTACTAATGTTTTTAAATCATTAGGAATATCTTCATACACTTCTAACATTCCTGCATTTACAATTCCCATATCCATACCTGCTTGAATGGCATGATATAAAAATGCAGAATGCATGGCTTCTCTAATTACATTATTTCCTCTATAAGAAAATGAAAAATTACTCACTCCTCCACTCACTTTTACCAAAGGCATTTTTTCCTTAATCTGTCGAGTAGCTTCTATAAAATTAATACCATATTCATTATGTTCTTCAATACCTGTTGCTACAGCAAAAATATTAGGATCAAAAATGATATCTTGAGGAGGAAAATTAATTTGTTGAGTTAATATTTGATAAGCTCTTTCACAAATTTCTACTTTTCGTTCTATAGTTTCTGCTTGCCCTTCTTCGTCAAATGCCATAACTACTGTTGCCGCTCCATAACGTTTTAAAATTTTTGCTTGACGAATAAATTCTTCTTCTCCTTCTTTTAAAGAAATAGAATTTACAATTGCTTTTCCTTGAACACATTTGAGTCCTGCTTCGATAACATCAAATTTTGAGGAATCAATCATAATAGGCAATTTAGCAATATCGGGTTCTGAAGCAATTAAATTTAAAAATGTAACCATTGCTGCCTTAGAATCTAGCATTCCTTCATCCATATTGACATCAATAATTTGAGCACCTCCTTCTACTTGTTGTTGTGCTACAGATAATGCTTCTGCATATTTTTCTTCTCTAATTAATCGAGCAAATTTTCTAGAACCTGTAACATTAGTACGTTCTCCAATATTAATAAAATTCATATTTTCTCGAACAGTTAATGGTTCTAACCCTGCATATTGAGAAGATGTTGTTCTTTTGGGAACTACTCGAGGTGTTTTTCCTTTAACCTTTTCCGCCATTACTCGAATATGATCAGGTGATGTACCACAACAACCTCCTACAATATTGACTAATCCTGATTGAACAAATTCATCAATATATTGCCCCATTTCATTTTCATCTTGATCATACTCTCCAAAACGATTGGGCAAACCTGCATTGGGATAAGCACTTACCAAACAATCTGCCATTTTGGATAACTCTTGAATATGAGGACGCATTTCTGTTGCTCCTAAAGCACAATTAAAACCAATAGAAAAAAGATTGGCATGATTTACAGAAATCCAAAATGCTTCGGCAGTCTGCCCAGAAAGTGTACGACCACTAGCATCTGTAATAGTTCCAGAAACCATGATAGGAAGAGAAACTCCTTTTTCTTCAAAAACTTTATCTATAGCAAATAAAGCCGCTTTAGCATTTAATGTATCAAAAATGGTTTCTACTAGAATGATATCTGCTCCACCATCTACTAATCCACAAACTTGAGTATAATAGGCATCAGCCATTTCATCAAAAGTAACAGCACGATAACCTGGATCATTAACATCTGGAGAAATAGAAAGCGTTCTGTTTGTAGGTCCCATAGCTCCTGCTACAAAACGAGGTTTATCTGGAGTAGAAAAAGCAGCACATGCTTTTTTAGCAACGCGAGCAGATTCAAAATTAATTTCATAAGCTAAATCTTCCATTTGATAATCTGCTTGAGCAATTACAGTTCCACTAAAAGTGTTCGTTTCAATAATATCTGCTCCTGCTTCAAGGTAAGCTTTATGAACGGCTTCTACAATATCAGGTTGAGTAATAGATAATAAATCATTATTTCCTTTTACATCACAAGGATGATTTTTAAATCTTTCTGTTCTAAAATCATCTTCTGTGAGTTTATATTGTTGAAGCATTGTACCCATAGCTCCATCAATAACAAGGATTCTTTTTTGGGCTATTTCTCTAATATCTATACTCATATTTCTTTCTAATTTTAAATGATTGGTAAAGATAAAATTTATTAGAAAATAGTTGTGATGAGGAAAACTTAGTAACAAAAATTTAATAGTTTAAGTTTCAACAATGCAACGGATTTTATTTTTTATTCGTCTATGGGATACATCAACTTTTTTTATAATATAATTTTATAAAAGAATAGCATGCAAAATATAATACAACTATGAAATCACTAACAACAACTATTTTATTTATTTTTATTATTGCTTCGTCAATTCAAGCATTAGAATATCCTAATATTTTAATTCATATTTCAGTCTCTGATATATCAACCAATAAAAACATTGAAGATGCTTATTGTTATTTAATTATTGATTATGAAACAAAAAAATGTTTGCCTGATCTTGTAGAAGCAATAGAAGAATATTCCGATACTTTTATTTTTCATTCTACAAAAGAAAAATTACACTGGACTCTTCTATATCCTCCTAAAAAATATTCTATTAAAATAAAACATACAGAATATAAACATTTCTATTATTCTACATCTTTTAATGATTGTTATTTTTCTACTGTCATACATGGAGAGTTACACCAAAAAGATTCTAGTAATTTTTTCTTTTCTTCTTATTTTGATTCTTTAGGAGTTTGCTAGGGGAAGTGTTTGCAGCAAGCTGTGTTGGATACAGTAGAGGGAAAATTTATTGTTGAAAATAAATGGAATAAAGTTTTGTATCAAAAAACAATAATCGAATATGATTCTATCTATTTAGATTCTTTATTTATTTTGAATAATTTTAAAAATTTTAAATTTATAAAAAACTATGTTGATACAATTACAAAAACCATTCTTATAAAAA
>JAHDII010000177.1 GCA_020630895.1 Saprospiraceae bacterium | reverse complement strand
GTTTATGCATCACATATTCGCAACGAAAGAGATAATGTAGAAGAAGCCATAAAAGAAGCACTAAATATAGGAACTCAAGCTAATATTCCAGTTTTAATAAGCCATATCAAAACGGCAGAAAAAGAAAATTGGGGAAAAATGCCAAAAGTTTTGAAACAAATCGAAAATTATAATAAAAATAATGATTTAAAAGCAGTTTGTGATGTATATCCTTATACTGCCGTTTCAACTAAATTACGTGCATTTATTCCTAAAAAATTATTGCAAGAGGGCATAGAAGCTATTCCTGAAAAGCTAGAAAATGATAAAAACATTCAAGCAATTGCTGATTGGATAAAACAAAAAGATTATACTTTATCTAATATGCTTATCATTTCAGATGAATTGGAATTATACTATAATAAAACGGTTTCTGAAGTTGCCAAAGAACATAAAATTAGTGAAGCAGAAGCCATTGCTCAAATTTTAAAAGCAAGTACGGAAACTTGGGTAGTTTATCATTGTATTAGTCAAGACGATATAGATGCAGCAGTAATGTGGCCACATTCAATGATTTGTACAGATTCTTGGAGTTATCCCGTAAATGCTCCTAAAAGTATTGGTCAGCCGCATCCTAGGTCATTTGGAGCATTTACCCAATTTTTAGAATACTATGTTATGAATCATAAAATGTTGCGTTGGGAAGAAGCCATTCATAAGATTACTTATTTACCTGCTCAATTTTTTAAAATAGAAAAAAGAGGATTGATAGAAAATGATTATTTCGCCGATTTAGTCCTTATCGATCCCAATCAATTAAAAGCCAATGCTACTTATATATCGCCAAGAGAACTTTCTTCTGGAGTAATTCATTTATGGGTGAACGGAAGCCTTATTATTGAAAATGAAAAAATAAATAGTCAAACTCCAGGTAGAGTTTTATTCAATAAGAATGTAGAAGAAACCAATAGAGTTTTAACTCAACAATAAGGAAATTTAGCTATTATTTTATATAATATTAGATGGAAAAAGAAGTAGTAATAATTGAAGCGAATCCAAATGATTATAAAGATATCGCTGCTATTTATAATGAATATATTCGTCTTGGAAACGCTACAATGGATGAAACAGAGAAAGCAGCAGTAGACATAGCCATTTGGGTTGATAATTTCAATTCAAGAGAAAAATTATATGTATTAAAAGAAAATGGCATCAATATAGGTTGGGGAATTATAAAAAGATACAGCGACAGAGAAGGTTATCGCTTTACTTGTGAAACAGCAGTATACTTAACTATGAATAAAACAGGATTAGGCTATGGAACTTTAATAAAAAAACACTTAATAAATATTTGTGAACAATTGAAATATAAACATTTGGTTGCTAAGATTTTTGCAGAAAATGAAGCAAGTATTTTATATAATCAAAATTTAGGTTATACTATTGTTGGAAGACAAAATAAAATTGGCTTTAAAAATGAACGCTGGCTTGATATCGTAATTATGCAATATATAATAGAATAGAATAGAATAAAGTTAATATAAATTAGAAAATTATCATGGAAGTAACAACATTATCAGAAGCATTAGAAACACTTAAAGATCTTATTATTAATGCCATGCAAGAAAATGAAAATTTGAATGCAACGCATATTAAAAAGCTAGTAGAACAAGCAAACATAACAGAAGAAGACTTACTTCCATACGCAGATTTCAATCATCCAATAGAAGATTCTTATGGGCGAAAAATGATTTATGATGGTGGCAATTTTGAAATAATGACAATGTCTTGGAATCCGAATCATTATTCTTCTATACATAATCATGGTGATACACAATGGGGAGTAGTTCAAGTATTCGGTAATACACATCATTTTATTTATAGAATTAGAGAAAATGAATTGCAATTTGCTAAAAAAGAAATATTAGTAAAAGGAGAAGTTATAAAAGTAGTCAATTCCATGATTCATCAAATGGGTAACCCCTCTACTAAAGGATATATGACACTTCATATTTATGGCAGTAATGAAAAATATCAAGATGTAACTGCTGATGCTAAAAATTATGAATTGGAAAAAGACCGAATCAATCATACAACTGGTGGTGCATTTTTTAATTTACCTGAAGAAAATATTTACGATTTCCAATCTTGTCCTGTTCCTACGGACGATGTTTTTGTCAATTATATCAAATTATTAACTGATTATTATCTTCGTCAAGAGCAGACAGATGAAATAAAAAAATTAAAAAACAATTTATTGAAAAAATTAGAAAAGAGAATTTATAATAAATATTATTAATCAAAATTCAATTATTTACTAGAATTTGGGATGTTAGAGAAATAACATAAATGTTGAACATACTCCCATTCTCTTTAAGTACTAGTATCTAAAGAGAAATCTGCTATATTAGCATTATTTTTGATGTATCAATTTTTTATTATTAATTTAAATATCAAAAATGAGTGAATTATTAGGAATTGGTTCTAGAGTGAAACATCCAGCTTATGGTAATGGAGTAATTGTAAAAGTAAATGCTGCCGCTTATCAAGTAAGTTTTGTAACTTATGGATTGAAAGATGTAGGCAAAGTTTATGACAAATGGGAAATCATCGAAAAAATTACTCCAGAAGGAAGTGTTACATTTTCTGATGCAGAAAAAGCACTAATTAAAATTTTAAGAACATATAATGCAGTTGATGAAGTCATCGATTTAGGAAGTAAATGGGTAGGCGGAACGATGTCTTTACAACCTAAGGATCAGGAACTTAAAGCTAAAGAGATTCCTATTGAAGCCTTCTTCCATAAAATAGTAATGGTAAGAGATCGATTAAGAGTTATGGAACAAAGAATCAATAGTAGTTCACTTTCTGATGAAGAAAAGGTAAATTTGCAACAATACATAACACGTATCTACGGAAGCCTCACAACTTTTAACGTATTATTTAAAAATAAAGACGATCAATTTAGGGGAGAATCGTCAAAATAAAAGCTATGAAACGCTTCACTAAGTCTATTTTTTTATTCACTATCCTAACATGGATAGGATATACATCATGTGTATCAGTACCTGAACAATTTACAGGAATTCCAGCAGGGAAATGGAGAGCCACACTCAATTTAGATGGAGTAATCAAACCTCTAAATACAGATGCAAAACCTAAAGATAAGGAAACGCTCAAGTTTGATGAGGTCACCCAAGGAGAAATTCCTTTTATTTTTGATGTGATTTATGATACTAAAGATGATTTTCATATCGAAATTATTAATGGTACAGAAAAAATTAATGTTCCAAAAGAAAATATTATTCTAGGAATAGATTCAGTTGCAGGAAGAAAAACCATTATTATTGATTTTCCTCATTATGATTCTTATATCAAAGCATATTATCAAGAAAATATTATTGAAGGATATTGGATTGTAGAAACAAAAGAAAATTATAGAATTAAATTTTTGGCAAAACAAGGAGATGCCCACAGATTTTCTACCTTAAAGAAAACACCCAAAATTGATATTTCTGGGAAATGGGAAGTCCTTTTTGGTATTGATACTGAAGATACATATCCTGCTATTGGAGAATTTCAACAAAATGGAAATTATCTTACAGGTACTTTCTTAACTGAAACAGGTGATTTTAGATTTTTAGAAGGAACAATACAAGATGATAAAGTATATTTATCTTGTTTCGATGGCTCTCATGCTTTTTTATTTGCTGCTAAAATTGATGAAGATAAAAATATCTTGGGTTCTTTTAGAAGTGGTAAGCATTATCAAACACTTTGGACTGCCAAACGAAATGATAAAGCAACGCTTACAAATCCCAATGAATTAACCTATCTTAAAGAAGGATATGACAAACTATCTTTTTCTTTTACCAATACTTCAGGAAAAATTGTTTCTCTAACGGATGAAAAGTATAAAGGAAAAAATAAAATTGTTCAAATTATTGGAACATGGTGCCCTAATTGTGCAGATGAAACAGAATTTTTAACTCAATATCTAAAAGAAAATCCTATCCCTAATCTTGAAGTGATTGCCTTAGCTTTTGAAAAACATAAGAATCAAGAAAAAGCATTCAAAGCCATCAATACATTCAAAAAAAGGTTTGATGTTCCTTATGAAGTTCTTTTAGCAGGGAATTCAAGTAAAACAGAAGCTTCTGAAAGATTGCCCATGCTCAATAAAATAATTTCATATCCCACAATGATATTCTTAGATCAAAATGATAAAGTTCTAAAAATACATACAGGATTTTCGGGCCCTGCTACTTCAAAATTTAAAGATTTTGAAAAAGAATTTCATCAATTCATTCAAAACATGACAAAGGATTAGTATCTTAGATCATATTTAATGGATTGACATTGAAAACAAAAACGTTCTAAAACCTATTCTTATTTAATTAGCAAACATATTCAAATTAATACCATAGATGCAAGCCTTTTTAGTTTATTGTGATAAAAATAGCAATGTTGCTCAAAATATTGCTACTAATATTGGAAAAGCTGGAGTAGAATTTATCCACAGTACTAGAACCATAGAAAAACGAATGGAAGAATATAAAGCTTTTAGCTCTAATTCTTCAGCTCCTATTATTCTTCTCATTAGTGATAATTTTTTGAAGTCTAAAGAATGTATGTATGAAGCATTAAATTTTCTTCAAAATCCTAATTTAAAAAATAAAACATTTCCAATTATTACTGATGGAAAATCTATAAATGCTCTTGGAGGAATTGATTATCGCCCTACAAAATTTGAAAGAGTAAGTGATATTATTCCTTATATGAATTTTTGGCAAGATCAATATCTTGACATGAGAAAAGCAAGAAATAATTCTGAAGTAGCTAAAGATCAAAACTTTAATGATGAATTAAGTATTGTGCGTTCTATCTCTTCTGATATTGCTGAATTTTTAAGAATTTTGAGAACTACTAATCCTCATCATTTCGAAAACTTGCATCAATCTAATTTTGAAGCATTTTTCAGACATGCCAATTGGAATAATTTATATTCTAATATTAGAGATGCTCAAATGGAACCGCTTCAATTAGATAGCTCTGCTGTTAATCTAAATGTAGCAGATATTCCAGGAATCAATCTTTTGCCAAACAATGAAAATATTATTTCTGAAAATGGATTTGATATAAAAGAAAAAATTAATGGTAATGGGCATGATAAAAATATTCAAATTCAAGAAGATGTTATTACAAAAGAATTAGATACAGAAAAAGAAATTATCGAAAAAATTGAAATTGAGGAAAGCAAAATTGATGAACTTTTTGAAGAAAAAAATATCATTACTCCAGATGCTGAATTAAATCCTAAAAAAGATTTACTTTCTAAAGTAGCTGATTATAAAAAAGAATTAGAAGAAGATAATATAGATAAAAAAGAAGAAATTAAAATTGAAAAAAAATCAATTGATGATGTAATTCAAGAAACTGTAGAAGAGGAAAAAGAAGAAGATAATAAATTAGAAAAAGAAATTTTAGAATTTGAAAAAGAAGGTCTTTCTTATGAAGATAAATCTTCTTATGATTTATTAATTTCTTTATTTGAAGATGATATTCCTACTAAAGAAAATCAAAATATTTCTTCTATCATTAATGATGAAAATTTAGAAAAAGATATTACAAAAAATATAGAACAGCAAGAAGAAGAAAAAGAATTAATAATAGAAGAAAACACGATAACTCCCATCGAAAATATTAAAGATGCTCTTGAAAAAGAAGATACACTTTCAGCATTAAAAATGCTAAAAGAAAATATAGAATTAGAACCTGAAAATTCAGAGTTTCGTTATGAATATGCTATGATTTTAGCAGATAAAATTCAAAATTATAATGAAGCCATTGATCAATTAAAAATTATTTTAAAATCTAATAAAAATGATGTTGAAACGTTGATGCGTTTAGCTGAATTTTCAGAAGTAGAAGAAGATTATGCGAATAGTCTAAAATATTATCTTGCCGCAATTGAAGTAGATGAAAACTATCCTGGTGTTCATTTTAAACTTGCTTCTTTATTAGACAATCAATTTAAAAATAAAACTAAAAAAGCAGCCAAACATTTTAAAATTGCTTACGAAAAAGATTCAAATAATACCGATGCATTATATCAATATGCAGTTCTATTACACGATAAATTAGGAAAATCTAAAAAAGCCTTAAAAACATTTCAAAAGGTTATTCAAAAAGAACCAAATCATCCTTTTGCTAATTATGATATTGCCGTTTTATATTATGAATTAGGAAAACCAAAATTAGCGGCTCAATATTATTATGATGCTTTTCAAATTAATTCTGAATTAAGAACAGAAAAAAATGATGAAGCATTCCAAGTAGATAAATATATTTTTAATATTACAGAAGAAGATATTTCTGAAATAGAAATTGATGAAATATTAAATGAAGATAATTCTATTTTTGAAAATTTAGAAGACAAAAAAGAAGAAAAAGATCCATTTGAATTATCTTCAATCATCACTAATAAAAATATACAAAATGATTTATTAGTGATCAATGATGAACTTACACCTTCTGACAATGATATTGTAAAAATAGAAAAAGAAGAAAATATTGAACAAGAAAAGGTTCAAGAAGAAATTATAAATATTCCTGAAACTAAAACAATTCCTATTGCTTTTATTACAGGAGCTACTTCTGGTATAGGAAGAGCTACAGCAGAAATATTTGCAGAAAAAGGACATCATTTAATTATTACAGGAAGACGTGCAGAACGATTGGCTTTAGTAAAAGAAGAATTAGAAAGTAAATATGGAATTTCTGTAGAAGCATTAGAATTTGATGTCAGAAATTTGGATGCTTGTAAACAAGCTATGAATTCTTTAGATGATAGGCTTAAAAATGTAGATATTTTAATTAATAATGCTGGTT
>JAHDII010000176.1 GCA_020630895.1 Saprospiraceae bacterium | reverse complement strand
CAATATTCAGTTGAAAGGAAATAAAGACGAGTTTTATGATTTTTCTATAAGTAATAATAGAATATTAGCTTGTTATGCTTTAGGTTATTTTATAAAAATAAAGAAAAATAATACTTTACAAATCTTAGAGTATAATCATGATATTTATCCTAGTTGTAAAGCTTGTACATTTATAAATAATGACTCTATTATTGTTTATTCTAATTCTAGCAGAATCAACTTTTTGGATGAAAAAGAAAAAAAACTCTATATTTTTGAATGCCCAAGAATATATTCTCTTTTATATGATAAATTTAGCAATAAGATCTGGGCAGGGTCTGCACAAGGTTTATTTTTAATTCCAAATATTCTTGACCTAAAACAAGAATATAATATACCCGCTTATCCTATAGATTCTATTCAACGTGATTTATTTGTAAATGGAGAGATTACTGTAAAACATGATTTTATTTATAAAATAGAAACATCTAAATATATCAAATATAAAGAACCATTAATTTCTCCTTATTTTTCAAAAGATAGTATTTCTATTAGTAGTTATATTTCATCGATAAAAATGACTTCGGATTCTTCCATTTGGGTAAGCACCCACAGTGAAGGTGTCTATCAAATTAAAAACAATACCATTTTAAATTTTAAAGTTAAAGATGGATTGAGTAGTAATATTTGTACCAATTTATTTGTAGATGAAAAAGAAAATATTTGGGTAGCTACAAATAAAGGAATTAATATTATAGATCCAAATTATAAAATAATAAAAATAACTGTAGATGACGGTTTAATTTCTAATTACATAACGAGTATTTATAAACAAGACTCAACAATTTATGTAGGTAGCCCTAAAGGGCTTACAACTTTTAATGAAAATATTATTTATAATAATAAAAAATTTCCTCCAATTATTATTCAACAAATAAAAATCAATGAAAAAGAAAATAATTTACAAAGACAATATTCTTTAAATTATCAAGAAAATGATATTTCCATTGATTTTATTAGTTTGTCCTATTCTGGCAAAATAAAATATAAATATAGACTCAAAGGTTTATTTGATAATTGGATCTCTACAGAAGAACATTATGTACGTTTTCCTAATCTTCCTCCAAATAATTATACTTTTGAAGTAAAAGCTATTAGAACAAATGGAGCAGAAAGTAATATTGCTGCTCAAATAAAAATAAATATTTATCCTCCTTGGTGGAAAACACTTTGGTTTATCTTAGTATCTGCATTTTTAATTATAGGAGGAATAGCATTATTTCTATGGAATCGAATTAAAAAAATTAAAAAAGAAGCAGAAGAAAAAACTAAAATCAATAAGAAATTTGCAGAATTAGAATTACAAGCCTTACAAGCACAAATGAATCCTCATTTTGTATTTAATGCTTTAAATGCTATTCAAAGTTTTATACTGCAATCAGAGAAAAGAGTAGCTAATAAATATTTATCTAATTTTGCAAAGTTAATGCGTTTATTTTTAGAATCGTCTCACAACAAATATATTACATTAAGAGATGAAAAAGAATTGTTAAGTTTATATGTTCAATTAGAAAAAATACGTTTTAATCATCAATTTGAAACACATATTAATTTTGCAGCATCGGATGATTTAGAGATTCCTTCCATGCTTTTACAACCCTTTGTTGAAAATGCGATTAATCACGGTTTAGCTTATAAAAAAGAAAAAGGATTTGTAAAAATAGAAATCGAAGAAAAAGATAATTCTATCTTTTGTATCATTGAAGATAATGGAATAGGAAGAAAGAAAGCAGCAGAATTAAAAAAGAACTCTTACAAAAATTATAAATCTCGAGGTATGAAAATTGTTGATGAACGTATGAAAATCATGAATACAATAGAAGATAGCCTAGTAAAAATTAATATTGTAGATAAAGTGGATGATAATGGTATAGAATTGGGTACAAAAGTAGAAATTCAAATTCCTATTATAAATTAAATCTTGACTAATGAATGTTATTATTATTGATGATGAGTTAGAAAGCAGAAAAATATTAGAACAAATACTAACAGAATATTGCGAAGATGTGAAAATTGTAGGTATTGGCGCTAATGTAGAAGAAGGGATAAAATTAATACATAAAAATCAACCAGATTTAGTTTTTTTAGATGTAGAAATGCCCGATGGAACAGGTTTTGATTTATTAAAAAAATTTAATGAAATCACTTTTGAAGTCATTTTTGCAACAGGCTTTGATAAATATGCATTGAATGCTATAAAATTTAATTGTTTAGATTTTATTTTAAAACCTATTGATATTGATGATGTTATTCAAGCAGTGGAAAAAGCAAAGAAAAAACACTCTGAAAATCAATTTAAATTAAGAATTAATAATTTATTATTCAATTTAAATCAAAACAAAAATTCTAAAAATAAAATTGTAATACCTACTCAAGATGGATTTGAATTTCTTCTTGTTGAACAAATTATTCGTTTAGAATCTGAGGATGGATATACTTGGATTTACTTAAATAATCAAACGAAATTATTAACTTCAAAATACTTAAAAGAATTTGAAAATATTTTAGAAGAATATTCCTTTTTTAGAATTCATAGAACTCAAATTATTAATATGAATCATATTAAAAAATATTATAAAACAGAAGGAGGTTTTGTTGTTATGAATGATGATTCTAAAGCGTATATTTCAAGAAGAAAAAAAGATGATTTTTTGAAATTATTATTTGATAATTAATACAATATTTCACCACATTTTTTCAAAATCCTCTTTGATAAATGTTTTTTCTCTAAGAATAAAATTACTATTACTAGGCTTTTTTAAATGTAAGAAATCTTTTTTAGAAAATACTTTTCTCACAATTGCTAAAGGAAATAATAAAATAAAAAATACAATAGACAATAAAATTGTCGTATTTATTTTTCCTAAAAAATGAGCTATAGTCATCCATATTTTTGCAATTATTTTTCCTACAAAAGGAAATAATATTCCTACAAATCCTATTCCTGTCCCTATAAAAAATAATACAGGAATTTTAAAAAAAATAGAGATTATATTAAATCCTAAAACAATAATTAAAAGTACGGAGATATAATTTTCTGATTGTTTCATTTTAAAAAATAGTATAAATAAATGAAGAAATTGCAGAGCCTTCAGCAAAAACTAAAATAATACTTAAAAACAATAAAACAATAATTATTGGAATTAACCAAAATTTTTTACGCTCCATTAAAAATTGAAATAAATCTTTTAATACTTCCATATAATTATTTTAATCTAGTTGAAATTCTTTTTTCTTTATATTACTTTCACGTTGTTCTTCTTTTAAAAATAAATAATTCTCTATAACTAAAACATCCATTTCTGTATTCATAAAACAAGAATAAGCATCAAAAGGAGAACAAACAATGGGTTCGCCTCTAACATTAAAACTTGTATTAATTAACATTCCAATTCCAGTTTTATTTTTAAAGGTATTTAATAATTTCCAAAATATAGGATTTATTTTTTTATTTACTGTCTGAATTCTTGCAGAACAATCAACATGAGTAATAGCAGGTAATGTAGAACGTTTATATTTTAATTTTTCTTTTATAGATAAATTTTGATAGTTCTTAGGTAAATCATTTAATAATTCTTTTTTTAAAGGATAAACTTCTAACATATAAGGAGATTTATTTTTAATATCAAAAAATAAATTCGCATCTTCTTCTAAAACAATAGGAGCAAAAGGACGAAAGGATTCTCTATATTTTATTTTTAAATTTATTTGCTCTTGCATAGTTTCATTTCTTGGATCTCCTAAAATACTCCTAGCTCCTAATGCCCTAGGACCAAATTCCATTTTTCCTTGAAACCAACCAATAACTTTTCCTTCAATTATTTTATTCGTAACAATATCTAATAATTCTTTTTCTTCGTGATAAGATACTTGAGCTTTATGTTTTTTTATCATTTTTTGTATTTCAAAATCATGATAAGAATTTCCTAAAAATGCTCCTTGCATTAAATCATTTTGATTTATTTTTCTTTCTTGATTAAAATAAAAATGATGAGCAACAAAAGCAGCTCCTAAAGCTCCTCCAGCATCGCCAGAAGCAGGTTGAATAAAAACATTATCAAAAATATTTTCTTGAATTATTTTTCCATTAGCCACACAATTTAGTGCTACTCCTCCTGCTAAACATAAATTCTTTTTTTGAGTTATTTTTTTTGTATGATAAACTAATTTTAAAATAATTTCTTCTGCAATTTTTTGAATAGCCAAAGCTATATTACAATGATGCTGTTCTATTTTTTCAGAAGGTTCTCTTTTTTTTATATTTAATATTTTTTCCCATTTATTTTTTTGAATCATTGTTAAACCCGTTGCATAATTAAAATACTTTTGATTCAGCCAAATAGAACCATCATCATAAATTGTAACAAAATTATTTTTGATATCCTCAATATATTTTTTTGTATTTACATCATTAGGATTTCCATAAGGAGCTAATCCCATTAATTTATATTCTCCTGAATTGACTTTAAATCCTAAAAAATAAGTAAATGCAGAATATAATAATCCTATACTATGAGGAAAATGTATTTCTTTTAAAATTTTAATCTCATTATTTTTTCCTTCAGCTATAGATGTCGTTGTCCATTCTCCTACGCCATCAATTGTGAGAATAGCAGCATCGCTAAAAGGTGAAGCAAAAAAACTACTTGCTGCATGAGAAAGATGATGTTCAGAAAAAAGTAATTTTATTTTTTTTCTATCAAATTTTTCTATTTTTGATAATTCATCAAAAATAATTTTTTTAATAAATATTTTTTCTTTTAACCAAACAGGAATGGCTTTAATAAATGAACGAATTCCTCTAGGAACAAAAGCATAATATGTTTCTAATAATCGTTCAAATTTTAGAAAGGGCTTGTCATAAAAAATAATAGCATCTAAATCATTTAATAACAATCCCGATTCTTCTAAACAAAATTGAATGGCATGAGTAGGAAAACGAGCATCGTGCTTTTTTCTAGTATAGCGTTCTTCTTGTGAAGCAGCTATAATTTTTCCATCTACAATAATAACAGCAGAGGAATCATGATAAAAAGCAGATATTCCTAAAATTTTCATTCCATAATTGAGTTCCGACTTATTTAAGCGTTCGTATCATTTTCAGCAGCATCAGCAGCTTGAGCAGCAGCTAAAAATTTATTCATTTCTTTATCTATAAAATATAAACTTTGATCTCCTGTTCCAATCAATTTAATTTTATCTAAAATAGTTCTTGCTTGATTTTCTTCTTCTCTTTGTTCTTCAACATACCATTGAAGAAAATTCAAAGTATTATAATCATTTTCTTTATAACAAATTCCTACTAAATCATTAATAGAGTGTGTCACCTTTTTTTCATGTTCATATACCAATTCAAAAACTTCTTGGATAGATTTAAATGTTAGAGGAGGTTGAGGAATTGAAGGAGTAATCGCAAAACCATCTACTTCACTCAAATAATGAAAAATACGCATCATGTGTTCTCTCTCTTCAATAGATTGGAAATGCAAAAATTGAGCAGCACCTTCCATTCCTTCTCTATCACACCATGAAGCCATCGCTAAATAATATTGCGAAGCATAAGCTTCTAATGAAATTTGATGATTGAGAGCTTTCTCCATATTTTCTGAAATCATTCTTCTTAATTTTTAAATTTAGTTAATAGAGTAAAACAAAGATAAATGCTTTTTGTTGGATACCTATAAATATTTTAAACATTGTAGTAATTAAAGTTTATAGATAAGGATATTTTATTTGGGATAAAAACAAACCCTCTGGAGAAACCGAAAAACTTTTCTTTAATGGTTTTTGTTCATCTAACGCTTCTTGAACTTCCTTCAACATCAATTTATCCGTTCCTACATTTAAGCACATTCCAACAATTAATCGAACCATCCCTCTTAAAAATCGGTTAGCAGAAACATGATATATCCAATGATAGTCATTTATTTTTTCCCATCTTGAAAATTGTATATCACACTTCATTGTTTTGGCATCAGAATTTGTTTTGCAAAAAGGACTAAATTCTTTGTATTGTAATAATAATTGAGCTGCCTCATTCATTTTTTCAAAATGAGGTTTTTGTACATAAGGATAAAAATAAATTGTATTTTGATGAAATGGATTTTTTCTAAAATCTATATGATATTCATAACTTCTACTTGAAGCATCAAACCGTGCATGTGCATCAGCAGCTACTTCAAAAATATCATAAAACACAATATCCTTAGGCAATACTTTATTTAAACGACGAATAAAACCTTTAGGAAAATTTTCATCATAATCAAAATGTAAAATATAATCAGAAGCATGTACACCTGTATCTGTTCTACCACAACCTGTAATAGTGATTTCAGTTCTTAATATTAAAGAAAGACTTTCTTCAATTTGCTGCTGAACAGACATTTCCCTAGGTTGTCTTTGCCAACCAGAATAATTCGTTCCATTATATGCGATTCTAGCAAAATATCTCATTGTAAAATTATATCTCTAACAAAGATAGTTAAACGAAGATATTTTTTATTTCATAAAAAAATAAATATCTTTAAATCTAAATACGCTGTGTTAAAATAAATTTAGGTAATACAAAGAACTATATAATCTTAATTTTAACACCGACCTTATTCAATTTAGTGAAAAGAGTGCAGAAAATTCGTTTAAAATGAAATGTTGTTTGAGCAAGTAAAAAATAAAAAAAAGGAACTGTTCTACAATAAATTTCAAAGTAAAGCATGAAATACAAAAGATAAAATCGAGTTTTATTTTATTCAGAATTTTCAATCTTTTTTTACGTTAAGAATTGAATACAGTCTTGAAATTTTTGTTCTTTTATTTTAAGACAAAAGAACAAAGAATTAATAC
>JAHDII010000175.1 GCA_020630895.1 Saprospiraceae bacterium | reverse complement strand
TCCTATTATTCGTATTATTATAAAAATATATTTATGAATATCCCAACTCGTTATAGTCCGCAAGAAATTGAAGATAAATGGTATCAACATTGGATTGATAAAAATTATTTTCGTTCTACTCCAGATGATAGAGAGCCCTTTACTATCGTTATTCCTCCTCCAAATGTAACAGGTGTTCTTCACATGGGACACATGTTGAATAATACGATTCAAGATGTATTAATTAGAAAAGCTAGGTTGGAAGGAAAAAATGCTTGCTGGGTACCTGGAACGGATCACGCTTCTATTGCTACAGAAAATAAAGTGATTGCTAAATTAAGAAAGGAGCAAGGGATTAAAAAATCAGATTTAACGAGAGAAGAATTTTTAAAACATGCTTGGGAATGGAAAGAAGAGTATGGGGGAATTATTCTGGATCAATTAAAAAAATTAGGAGCCTCTTGTGATTGGGAAAGAACTCGTTTTACGATGGAAAAAGGTCTTTCTAAAGCAGTCGCTAAAGTTTTTGTTGATTTATATAAAAAGGGATGGATCTATAGAGGTTTAAGAATTTGTAATTGGGATCCTGAAGTTCAAACGGTATTATCTAACGAAGAAGTTATTTATAGTGAGGAAAAATCCAAATTATATAAAGTTAGGTATCAAGTAGAGGGAACAGATGAATGGTTAACTATTGCTACTACTCGTCCTGAAACTATTTTAGGAGATACAGGGATTGCAGTTCATCCTAAAGATGAAAGATATGCTCATCTTCAAGGAAAAAAAGCTATTGTTCCGATGGTAGAAAGAGCTGTTCCTATCATTTTTGATCGATATGTAGATATGGAATTTGGAACAGGCTGTTTAAAAGTTACTCCTGCTCATGATGCAAATGATTATGAAATAGGACAACGCCATAATTTAGAAACTATTGATACATTTAATGCGGATGGTACAATGAGTGAAGCGGCTCAGTTTTTTGTAGGAAAAGATCGCTTTGAGGTACGAAAATTAATGGTACAAGAATTAGAAAAAAGAGGACATTTAGTTGAGGTAGAAGATTATGATAATAAAGTAGGACGTTCTGAACGTTCTAAGGCTATTGTTGAACCTAGATTGATGTTACAGTGGTGGGTTAAAATGGATGGTTTTGCTAAAATGGCTTTAGATGCAGTTAAAGATGGAGATGTTGATTTTTATCCGTCTCATTTCTTCAATATGTATAATTCATGGTTACAGGAAGATAATGTGAGAGATTGGTGTATTAGTCGTCAGTTGTGGTGGGGACATCGTATTCCTGCTTGGTATTATGAGGGAGAAGTATTTGTAGCAGCTACGATAGAGGAAGCTTTAAAACAAGTTCAAGAAAAAACAGGAAATCTTAATTTAACAGTAAATGATTTAGAACAAGATGAAGATGCTTTAGATACTTGGTTTTCTTCTTGGTTATGGCCTATTTCAGTATTTGACGGTTTTGAAAATCCTAAAGAATTAGCTTATTATTATCCTACTAATGTATTGGTTACAGGCTGGGATATTATGTTCTTTTGGGTGGCTAGAATGATTATGGCAGGTTATGAGTGGAGTGGGGACTTATTAGATCATAAAAAACCTTTATATCCTTTTAAATCGGTTTATTTTACAGGTATGGTAAGGGATAAATTTGGTTTAAAAATGAGTAAATCTTTAGGGAATTCTCCTAATGCTTTGGTACTATTAGATCAATATGGTGCTGATGGTGTGCGTTATGGAATGTTATCTTCTGCTGCGGCAGGAAATGATATTATTTTTGATGCTCCTCCTAAAGATGATAAGATTGAAGCTAAAATGAAAGATCCTAATTTTAGGAGAAAGGCTAAGGAAGGAAAAATTAAATTAGAGGTAAAAGATGAAAGTGAAAAATGTAATCAAGGCTTGAATTTTTCTAATAAATTATGGAACGCTATGCGTTTGCTTCAGAGTTGGAAAGTTGAGGAAGAACCTGTTTCTGATGATGTAGCAAAAGTAAATGCAAAAGCTATAGAATGGTTTGAAAATTTATTTCAAAAAGAATTAAAAAAATTAGAAAATAGTTATGAACAATATCGCTTGAGTGAAGGGCTAAATAATTTATATAATTTTATTTGGGGAGATTTTTGTTCTTGGTATTTGGAAATGATTAAACCTGCTTATGGCGAAAGTATTGACAAAAAAACATATGAAAAAACCATTGAGTTTTTTGAACAATTAATGACGATTCTTCATCCATTTATGCCATTTGTTACAGAAGAGATTTGGCACTATTTAAAAGAAAGAAAAGAAGGAGATGATTGCGTTGTTTCAACATATCCTAAAATAAAAGGATATGATCAAAGCGTAATTTCTGATTTTAATATTTTGAAAGATATTGTATCTAAAACTAGAGAAATTAGAACCAATAATGGATTGAAAAAACACGAGAGATTAATGGTGTATGCTCAAAATTCAAAAACAACAAAAATGTTTTTGTCTATAGAGGGTATGAAAGAAACTATTTGTAATGCAGCTGTTTTAAAAGATATTCAATTAACAGATTCTGATCCTGAAAATGGAGTTGCTTTTATTTCTGGTACAGATAAGTATTTTGTAATTATAGAAAAAGAAATTGATGTTGCAGCAGAAATAGAAAAAGCAGAAAAAGAATATGAACGTTTAAAAGGGTTTTTAAATACAACATTAAAAAAATTGAGTAATGAACGTTTTGTGAATAATGCTCCAGATGCTGTAGTGAATAATGAGCGCAAAAAGCAATCTGATACAGAAGAAAAGCTAAAACAACTAGAAGAATTATTGACAAAATTGAAGAGTTAAATAATGAACGTTTTGTAAATAATGCTCTAAGTGCTGTGTATTAGTGAATAATTAACGAGAAAAGCAATCTGATACAGAGGAAAAACGGAAACAACTAAAAAACCTATTGACAAAATTGAAGATTATAATATATGTCTGCACTAAATTTTTTAATTGTAGAAGACAATCTTTCTTTTTCTTTAGAATTAGAAATGTTGATTGATGAAATTGGTTATAATGTAATAGCTAGGGTAGATAATTCTGCTGAAGCATTAGAAACGATTATGCTGGAACATCCAGATTTTATTTTAATGGATGTAGATATAAAAGGAAAACTTTCGGGTTTACAAATAGGTGAGAAAATCAAACATTTGAATATTCCTATTTTGTTTATCACAAGTTATAGTGATGATGAACATTATGAACTTGCTCAGAGGTCTAATATGATAGGTTATTTGGTAAAGCCAATAGGAAGGTTATCATTAAAAACAGCTATTAATTTAGCGGTTAAAAGTCTAGCAGAAGCTAAGGGTACAGAAACAAATGATACATCTTCTGAAGAAGAAAAACCTACAGTAAAATTTGCTCCCAAAGATGTTGTTGTTAAAGAAGAAGCACAAGAAGAAGAGGAAGAAAGAGAGAATTTTGTTTTGAAAGATTATTTATTTTTTAAGAAAAAGGATGTTTATCAAAAAGTATATATTCAAGAAATTCTTTTTATAGAAGCGGACGGAGATTATATTGTTGTTCAATTAAAAGACAAAGTAAAATATACCATTCGCATGAAATTTTCAGATATGGAGGCTAAATTACCTTCAGAATCATTCATGAAAGTACATCGAGGTTATATTATACAGCTCCAAAAAATAGAATCTATTAATTTTCAGGTTAATACACTTAAAATTGATGGTCATACTATTCCTATTAGTCGTTCTAATAAGGATAAGTTATCAAACTCTATTAATAAATTTAGCTAAAAATTTTTCATTCTATTTTTTATTTTTGTTACTAATGATGCCATTAGTACTGTAACCTTATTGTTTTCAAATATTAGTTTGGGACATATTTTTTACCATTCAACGTATTTTTCTTACCATTCAACTTTCTACCTTCCGATTCATCTCACTAATCTTACCACTCATCTCATTTTTATGTAATGATATTCTTAATTAGTGCATCTTTGAATTAACAATTATAACAATAAGAGCAGGAAGACAAATAAAAAGTTGAAATGCTTTAATTATAAAGAAAGTTTGGTTTTGTCAAGGTTAGAAAGGGGTTAATCCAAAAGAGGAAATAGCCCCTTCTTTTAAAGAAAATGAGTTGATTAAAAAAAATATAAGCCCAAAGAATAACTCATAAAAAGAAAATTGAAATGTAATCAATTATAAAGAAAGTTTGGTTTTGTCAAGATTAGAAGAGGCTAATCCAAAAGAGGAAATAGCCTCTTCTTTTTTACTACAATTAATCTTTTACAAAACGATATCCTACACCACGAATGGATTGAAAATATTTAGGTTCTTTAGGATCTTCTTCAAAGTATTTTCTAAAAGCTAAAATAAAATTATCTATAGTTCTTGTTGAAGGATAAACATCATAACCCCAAACTGCTTGTAAAATTTGTTGACGACTGACTACTTCATCTTTTCTTTCTGCTAATAATTTTAATAGCATCACTTCTTTTTTTGTCAATCTAAATGCTCCTTGTTGTCCTACTGCGTCAAAGGTGGTAAAATTAATTTTATTATTTCCAAAAGTATAAATTTCTTCTATTTTTCGAGTTTGTTTTTTACTTCGTTTAATTAAATTAGCTACTCTCAATAATAATTCTTCTAAATTAAATGGCTTAGTCAAATAATCATCGGCTCCTCTTTTTAAACCTTGAATTTTATCAGGTTGAGAATCTTTAGCAGTAAGTATAATAATAGGTATGTCCGTATTTTTTAATCGAACTTGTTCACAAATAGTAAAACCATCTATTTCAGGAAGCATAACATCTAAAATTAATAAATCAAAATGTTGTTCATTAATATATTTCATGGCATCTAATCCATTGTCTGAAATAATAATTTCATAACCTTCTAATTCAAGATTTAATTTTAAAATATTTCTAATATTTTCTTCATCTTCAACTAATAATATTCTCATCTTATTTTTTTATTTTGGTAAAAAAATGGTAAATATACTTCCTTGAGGTTGATTATTTTCTACCGTTATTTTTCCTTTATGAGATTCAATAATTTGATTTACAATATATAACCCTAAACCGGTTCCTTTTGTTTTTCGAGTATCTTCATTGCCTATTCTATAAAATTTAGAAAAAATATTATTCTTTTCTAAATTAGGAATTCCTATACCATTATCTGCAATTGAAATAATATCATAATTTTGATTTTCTTTATGTTCTATATGAATTATTTTTTTTTCATAAGAATATTTAATTGCATTTTCTATAATATTAATAAAAATAGAAATTAATCCCATTTTATCTCCAAGAACTAAAATGTTTTCATTTAAGTTTAGATGAATTGTAACGTTCTTATTTTTGGATAAAATATTTTCTTTAATACCATCTAATAAAGGAAAAAGTTCAACTTCTTCTAAATGTATATCAAAAGTATTTTCTAATTTAGCTGCTAATAAAAGGTTATTGACTAAATCTTCTAAACGTTCGGTTTCTTTAATTGCATTATCAGAAAAATGATGAATTTTTTCTTGTTCTAATTTTCTTTTTGAAAAAGTTTGTAAAATTAATTTTATAGAAGAAATAGGAGATTTTAATTCATGAGTAATTGATAATAAAAAGTTTCTACTTTGTCTTGCTGTTTCAACTTGTTTTCTATAAGCTCTATTAATAAACCAAATGCCAATTAATAAAGTAATGGCTAAAACAATAGCTTCACCCATTATCATTTTTTCTTGACTTTTATATTTTTTCTTGAGAGATAAAATGTCTATATCATTGATAAATTCTTTTTCATCAATGACACTTTGATCTAATAGTTTTGTAATTTTTATTAAATCTATTTTTGCATTATATGCATCTTTATTTTTTATAATTAATAAATAAGACCACCATATTAATGCGATAAGCATATATAATATGATAGCATAAGATAAAAACCGTAATTTGTTATTCGTATCAATTTTCAATGGAAATATTTCTTTTTGAAAAATAAAAAAATAAAGATAATAATATCATTAAAATAACACCGTATATAATATAATTAGCTAAAGAATATTTTAAGGATGATAAAGGAGCATCATTTCCAATAACAATTAAACTAGACCAATAAAAAGGAGCAAATGATTTATTATTTGCACTTTTTAAAAAATCTAATTTTGCTTTTCTTAGTGCTTTTGATTTTCCAATTCCTCGAGATAAATTTTTATAAAAAGATTCCATAATTTTCATACCCGTTCTATCTGAAACTTGCCAAAGAGATGAAATAGTTGTTGGGCAACCAGCATATAAAAATCCTTTAGATAAACTCATAATTCCTTCACCTTCTTTAATTTTCCCTACATTTGAATTACATGCACTTAAAGTGACCATTTGAGTATTTATTTTATTTTTATAAAGTTCATAAGCAAATAATTCATTTTCTGTAGAATCATTTTTAGTAAAAATTAATTTAGAATTATAAGGTTCATTAATATCAATTTTTGTATGTCCAGCGAAATGTAATATTTGATAATTATTGTTATGATTTAAAAACGTTTCTTTAGTCGCATCATCATTAATAGCAATATTTCCATCTAATAAATTATTAATTAAAATGCTTTCTTCTTTAGCAAAGGGGAGTGCAGCTAATTTTGTATTGTTATATTTTGGAGAAATACATAAAATAGATTTTGTATAATTAGATTTAGGAACTTTCTTATATTTATTTGTAACAGAATGATCATAAGTAATTGTAAAATCATAAATGAGATAATTGAATAATGAATGATGGTTTTGAGAATTGTCATTAATCAAACATTCAAAAGATAAGTGATGAAGACTTCCGTCAGGAATAATAGTTAATTTATTCTTTGTAGGAAATTCAAGAATGATGTTTTTTAATAATAGTTGGTATAAATTAAATGAATTTGTTTTAAATTGTTCAGGGTTTTTATTTTTAATACTTTT
>JAHDII010000174.1:3422-6981 GCA_020630895.1 Saprospiraceae bacterium | reverse complement strand
GAATAGTTTGCTCATATCAATAATATTTTTTAAGTGAAAAAATATTATTTCTTGCTACAATATTGAATTGTAGCAAGAAATAACGAAGTTGATTTTTAAAAGCTCAATTAAACTATAATTCATGATAACCTTTATCATACTTTAACTAAATTCAATTCTTTTTTTATTAATAAATATTGTACTTCTTTAACATCACAATCTAAATATTCTTCCCAGCAAATACTAAAAGGACTAATAGAATTTTTTCCTCTTTGCCAAGCATTTGAAATACTTTCTAATAATGAAAATAATTCATGAGGTTTTGTAAAAATATATTTAAGAATAACTCCTACTGTGACTAATAAAGAAATAGGCATTCCAGATTGTGCAGCTAAAAAAGTATTCAATGAAGCTTCTCCTTTTAGGCTCGTGTCATAATCTAAAACAACATGTAGAATATCATGAATTTCTCTTCTTCTTTCTCTTAAATATTCAATTTCTGATAAATTACTTTTTTCAACAAATGGAAATAAATCTAAACCTTCTTTTGTCATTAATTGATAAAATAAAAAACCAACACTATTTTTAGGATATTCTTTTAATTCTGTTAAAGGAGGAATTCCTAAAGAATATCTTTTTTCTATTAAATCTTTGGAAAAAGGATCTTCTTTTATTTTTTCTAAAGAAATATAATTGGCTTTTGTTTTTGTAAATAAATCACCTATTTTTAATAAATAATGTAATCTGTTTTTTGATCTAATGATTGATAAAAAAGAATAATAAATTCCTTGAATAATTATCCATGACTTTTTGATTAATTTTTTCATAATTCAAAATTTTTTAAATATAAAAGGACATATTATCTATTTTATATTTCTATCGAAAACAAAAAAATACAATCACAATGAAGAAATAATGAAAAATCAATAGAAAAGATTACAATCGAAATGAAAGATTAATGAAAAATGCAAAAAGAATGAACTTTATTACTTTTTTTGCAAAAAATAATAAAGTCCAAATGAATTTATTTAGACTTTATTATTTTGTTTGGATCGTAATAATAAAAAACCAAAGGTAGAAATAAGACCTAATATAGCTACAATGCTCCACAAAATATCATAACTATAATTTTCTACAATAATTAACCCCAGCCAAGGAGCAATAATAGCAGAAATCGAAAACATTATAGAATACAAACCCATATATTGCCCTCTATTCGTTATTTGACTTCTACGAATGGCAATGCTATAACTAAATGGAAAATTAATGATTTCTCCTACTGAAATTAATATCATAAATAAAATGATAACAAAAATACTATAGCCTAGAAAAGTAAATAGTAAAAAAGAAAAACAAATCATTATGCCACCAATAATAAGAGAAATATATTCTTTCTTTAATTGGGTTAAATAAGCAATCAAAGGCATTTCTAAAATACAAATCAAAATGCCATTAAATGCCATAAATACCCCAAATTCTTGTTTCGTTAATAATAATTCTTCTCTTGAAAAGACAGGAAAAGTATATAACAATTGCATAAATCCAAATGCTAATAGAAACATACAAAACAAAAAACCTAGATACCAATAATCTTTATATGCTGATCGCGGAACAGTAGTAGAATTAATATCTTCTTCTTTTAATTCTTCTTTTTTGTATGCCATTAGAACGAAAAATAATATTGCTGCAATGATACAGGTCAGTCCATCAATAACAAATAAACTTTTATAACCCCAATAACCAGCAATAATTCCTGCTCCTGCTCCTCCCATTGAAAAACCTAAATTAATAGCTAAACGATATAAGGATAAAGCACGAGTTAAATTTTCCTTGTTTTCATAAGCAGATAAAGCAGCTGCACTTGCAGGACGATAAGAATCTCCTATAAGTGTAGTAATAATCATAACAATACAAAAGGGAATAAAAGAATCGATATTCATGATGACAAAAAACATGATTCCTACAAAAAATAAAGATCCTAACATGACCTTATAATACCCAATTCTATCAGTTAGGTAACCTCCAACATAAGCTCCTAATACAGATCCAACACCATAACAACTTGCTGCAATTCCAGCTTGACCTTTAGTAAAATGTAACTCTTCTGTTAAGTAGATAGTTAAAAATAAAAAAACAACAGAACCACTCCTATTAATGAGCGTAATAAAAGCAAGTAACCAAGTTTCTTTAGTTAAACCTCTAAAAGAATCTCCATAATATTTTATAAAAGAGGATAACATAATCTTAATTATTTTACTTGAGACACCGAATAAAGTTTATTGAAAGGGAATTATCTTTTGGATAGAGTAGGTACAAAAAAATAGAACTTTAAGTTCCTTTATTCTCATATTTATACTTATAAATGTACCTATTTATATTGATTTATCGTCTTCATATTAGTATTGTGCTATTCTTTTTTGTAAAACTCAAAAAGATTCTTAATTTTAGAGCCAATCAAAACATAAAATTTAATCTCCTCTAATAACTACTTTTCTTTCAAACTATTAATAAACGTGCGAGAAAATGGAAAATCGACTAGATGATTATTTAAATTGCGAAGAATACAAAAATCGCGAAAAGTCTCCAGAACACAGAGGCTTCACTATTTTTGAAAAAGATGGAGAATTTTATTTCGCCATGATGAATCATAATAATAAAATTGTGCTTCTTCGTAGTGAAGGATATAAAACCGAAGCTTCTAGAAATAATGGTATCGAATCTGTAAAGAAAAATAGAGCTAACAAAGACCGTTATTCTATTGTAGAGGAAGATGGAAATTTTTTCCTTGTACTCAAAGCAGGGAATCATCAAGAAATAGGACGAAGTTGCCCTTATTCATCAAAAGAGGCAGCATCTAAAAATATGATGGCCTGGAAAAAGCCAGCAAAGAAAAAAAGAGTTTCTATCCCTCATATTGAAGATTATCTAGAATGTTCAAAATATAAGGGACATGAAAGATTAGAAGAATATCCTAATTTTAGCACATTTAAAGAAGAAAAAGAATATTACTTCGCTATGTTGGATGAAAATGATAATGTAATTTTCAAAAGTGAAGGATATACTACATCATCTGCTCGATTAAATGGAATTCGTTCTGTAATTAAGAATAAAGAGATTGAAAAGCGTTACTCTATTCTTAAAGAAAAAAATGACTACTATCTCTCTCTTAAAGCAGGAAATCACCAAGAGATTGCTCGTTCTTGTGCTTATGATAGCGAAGCAGCAGCATTAGCTGCAAAAAGTAAATCTTTAGGTTTATCTGCTAATATGAATAGAAATGTAGATGATTATTTAGATTGTTCTTTCTATAAAGGACATGAAAGAGTAAAAGCTACCCCTGATTTTAGCACTTTTGAACATGAAGAGGAATACTACTTCGCGATGCTGAATGATAAAGATGAAGTATTCTTTAGATCTGAAGGTTATACGACATCAAAAGCAAGAGATAATGGTATTCAGTCAGTTATTAAAAATCGAGAAAATGAATCTCGTTATAAAGTATTAGAAGAAGAAGGCAAGCATTATTTAACGCTTAAAGCAGGAAATCATCAAGAAATTGCTCGTTCTTGTCCTTATGATA
>JAHDII010000174.1:1506-3322 GCA_020630895.1 Saprospiraceae bacterium | reverse complement strand
GCTCGTTCTTGTCCTTATGATAGTGAGGCAGCAGTATTAGCCGCTATACAAGAAGGTTATGATGATAGAGATCTAGATAACTATTTAGATTGTTCAAAATACAAGGGACATGAACGATTAGAAAATGCTCCTGATTTTAGTACTTTCGAACATGAAGGAGAATACTATTTTGCGATGTTAGATAATGAAGATGAAGTATTTTTTAGATCTGAAGGTTATACGACAACTGCTGCAAGGGATAATGGTATTCTATCTGTTATTAAAAATCGAGAAATAGAATCTCGTTATAGTACTATTGAAGAAGAAGGAAGACATTATTTACGTTTAAAAGCAGGAAATCATCAAGAAATTGCTCGTTCTTGTCCTTATAATGATGCAGCAGCAGCAATGGCTGCCATTTTTGATTGGAAAAAGAGAAAAAGTACTGCTACTATTGATGATTACTTACATTGTGATGAATATAAAGGACATGTACGTTCTGATGTTCATTCCGATTTTGTACTCTTTGAAAAAGAAGGCGAACATTATTTCGCTATGTTAGATAGGGATGGAGGAGTACTATTAAGAAGTGAAGGCTATACCACAACTGCTGCAAGAGATAATGGTGTTCAATCTGTATTAAAAAATAGAGAAATTGAAAAACGATATGATGTTGTTGAAGTAGAACATCGTTATTATACCATATTAAAAGCAGGAAATCATCAAGAAATAGGACGTTCTTGTCCTTATATGGATAAAGCAGCCGCTTTAGCTTGTATAACCGCTTGGCATGCTCCAGAATTAACAAAAGCACCTAGATCTAAAGATGATGATTATTTAAGATGTAAAGAATATGAGGGACACCCTCGTTCTTCTGAATATTCTGATTTCAGTACTTTTGAACATGAAGGACAGTACTATTTTGCGATGATTAATGATAAAGATGAAGTAGTATTAAGATCCGAAGGTTATACAACAACTGCTGCAAGAGATAATGGTATTCGTTCAGTCATTAAAAATTGGGAAATTGAAGAACGTAGAAGTACTATAGAAAAATTTGGACATCATTTTGTAATTTTAAAAGCAGGAAATCATCAAGAAATTGCAAGGAGTTGTGCTAAAAAAGATAAAGCAGCCGCTTTAGCTCTATTTGGACCATTAGCTGCTATCGCAACGATTCCTCCTGTAGTCGTACCACCAACAGTAGTACCTCCTGTAGCACCAGCACCTAAACCAGTGCCACCAGTAGTACCTGTTTCAACACCAGATCCTGTTGCACCTGTAGTTGCACCTGTTCCAGGAGGAGAAACAAGTGGGTGTTTAGGAAGCTTGTTGAAGCTTTGGCCTTTATTATTAGGATTATTAGCTCTAGCAGCTCTTGTATGGTTCTTAACACGAGGAGGATGTAATGGAGATGCAGGTGGAGCAGCAGCCATTGATAAAGATAAAGCAAAGATTGAAGCGGAAAATAAAGCAAAAGCCGAAGCTGAAGCGAAGGCAAAAGCTGAGGCAGATGCCGCCGCCGCCGCTGCTAACAAAGAACCAAAAGTCATTGATGGAAAAGAAGTTTCTACAGTGCCAGAACATCGACTAAAATCTATTTTCTTTGATTTTGATAAATATGATTTACGTGATGAATCTAAAAGAGAATTAGATAAAATGGCTGAAATTTTATTAGCAAGTGATGAATATTCTGGTAAGTTATTAGCTCATACAGATTCTAAAGGAGATGATAATTATAATCAATGGCTTTCTAGAAAAAGAGCAGAAGCCGCAGAAGAATATTTAATAGCTAAGGGAGTTCCTAAAGATAAAATCTCTTGGAAAAACTTTGGAG
>JAHDII010000174.1:0-1496 GCA_020630895.1 Saprospiraceae bacterium | reverse complement strand
AAAATCAAATCAATGGTGCTGATACTCCTGAAGGAAGACAGTATAATAGAAGAGTAGAATTAAAGATTTTGAAAAATGGAAAAGAAGAAGATGAAAGAGTAGAAGATATCAATGTGCCAGATAATTTGAAAAAATAATATTCTTAATTTTTAAAATAATATTCTTAAAAAAATAGAATTTCTATTTTTAGAAATTCGAGTTTTTCTTTTTATGGAGATTAATGTTTTGAATACATGAATAAAAATATTAATTTAACAGTATCACTTATTTATTTTACTCATAAAATCAAATCATATGAAAAACTTATTATCCCAAAGGATATTCCTTTATGGTATATTCTTTTATGTAATGCTATCTTTTTGTAGCTGCGATCCTAAAAAAACAACAACCAATGGAGATCAAGAAGATACTCCTCCAACAGAAGTAACTCCTCCTGAAGAAAGCGAAACAATAGGAGGTGGAACTTTATTCAATCTCGATACGATTGAATTTCAAGAAGTTGATTTAGTAGAAGATGGAGAAGAATTAACCCCTGTTACTCCTATTGAAGGAACTCCTTCTACTCCTATAAGCGATTCTATTCCTCCTACAAAATGGAGAGTATCTTTAACAACAAAAACATTTATTCCTCCCAATGTATCTATTGGATTTGCAGGAGCTCAAGGAGCTAACCAACGAGCATTAGATTTTGTTAATGCCTTAAAATTAGCTCTAAATGGAAATGATATTGTTAAAAATCATAATCCAGATGATCAAGAATATAGATTATTCAGTCGTGGAAATTTAGAATTTACTTGTAATGGTGATAATATTTCTGATGTGAATCATTATGATATTTATTGGGGTAAAAAAGGCGGTGTTGAACCTCCTTCTGCTAATGTAAAAGTAGGGGATGAAGGAAAAATGAGTATTGCAGGTGTAGGACTATTTACTTTTGGACCTGAAACAGGATTAATTTTTGAAAAAGATTTTAAAAGAAAAGATAAATCTACTTGGCAATTTAGATGGAAATATATGGGACGTCCTTCTCCTACTGCAGAACCATTATTTTATTATGTCACCAGAAATACTCGAACATCAGTTTATATTTGGCATGATGTAATTGGCGAATGTTTTTGTAAAAATGGGGTAGGCTATTGGAGAGCTAAAATTGATGGAAGTGCTTTCCCTTCTCATTCAACTTGGTTTTTTGAAAATATTGCTGGAAGCATGAGAGCTCAAGATATTGATAATTTATGGCAACCCTATCCAGGAGCTTTTGATCAGGTCGTATTTCGTACTCAAGTCCCTAAATCTATTGCCATAAAAGGAAAAGCAAAGAAGCAATAAATCATATTATTATAAAATAAAATTAATGAATGATGTCAAGGTTGAAAAATAAATAAAGATTTTCTGTTATCTCTGTAAATATTTTTTTAAAGAAAAAAATCATTTACAGAGATAACTCAATTCTGCTTGTTTTGGTATATTTATTAATCCCTTTATTTCAAGAAAAA
>JAHDII010000173.1 GCA_020630895.1 Saprospiraceae bacterium | reverse complement strand
TGGTATTTCTAATATTGAAATATTGGCACCATTTGTAGTAGTAGATTCAACCTATTTTAACCAACCAGATATATTTCTATATGAAAGTCCTCTTATTCATTTTAAATATCAAGTGACTAATAATAGTGATACGATGATTCATTCTTTTGCTATTTATTCTAATCAAACATATGGCATTAATTGTTCTAATAATAGATTTAGAGAAACAATAGAAAATATTAATTTAATGCCTGGAGAAACATATACTTCTGAAAGTAAATCTTTTTATTTATTTCATTTTAATAGTGCAAATGTAATACCTACAATTACACTTAATGTTTACGCTCCTAATTATCATTTTGATTCTGATTCAAGTAATAATACTATGGAAGCTTATGCAGATGTGATAGCAGATAATGAAGAAATTAATCCCCTTTTTTCTACATTTAATTTATTTCCTAATCCTACAAATGAAAATATTTATTTACAAGGAAATTTTATAGAATCAACTTCTCAAGCAGAAATAAAAATATATAATATTTTAGGGGAAATAGTTTTATTTCAAACTATAAATATTTATGAAAATAAAATAGATGAATTGTTAAATATTAAACATCTTGAAAAAGGAATTTATTCTTTATCTATTTCAACAGATTTTTCTGTTGTATCTAAAAAGATACTGATAGCAAAATAATTCTATAATTATTTTAAAGTAGTTTTATCATCACTAATAATTAATTCAATATCAGAAACCCCTTCTATAATTAATTTTTGTTCCTCAGGATTGGGGATGAGTTCCCAACGTCCTCTTCCTTTTACAGCAATAGTTTCTCCTACATGGATAACTCCTTCTTTATACCTCATCTTTTTATTAGAACCCCAAAAGTTTTTTGTTGAATGTCCTTTTGATTGAATATATTTTTCTAATCTAGGATTATTATTTCTAAAAGAGCCAATTTCGTATTTTATATCCTTAATTAAATAGCCTTTGATATACTCTTTATGAATAAAATTAACTTGAGCAACACCTGTTTTATCTTTGATTAAAAAATCTACAACTCTTTCATCTTGAAAAATAGGATGCCAACTTTTGCTGTTTTTGCTTTTTCTTTCTTCTTCTACAATAACTTGGTAATAAAAACATTTTCTATTAGATATAGGAGCATGGAGAGTATCTTCTAGTAAAGTAGCTTGTCCTACAATTTTTCCTACAGTATTATGTTCAAAATTTTTAATATCAATTTTATTAGATTTTTTTAATTCCCGTATTATTTTCATTTTTTTACTAAAATAATAGGAAATAAATCCAACTACAGCAATTGAAGAAAAAATAATTAAAGGTATAAATGGTTCCATAAATGATTTATTATATTCGTCTTAAATCCAAATATAATAAAAAGATTTATAGATTGAATTATTTTCCTTTAATTCTATTTTTACCTGCTTTAGCTTTCGCATGTAAACCCGATTTATATTCAGAAGGATTCATCGCTAAACATTTATTATAATAGGCTCTAGCAGCAGCATAATCTTTTTTATTTTCCATAATAATACCTGCTTGAAGAGCAGCATTACAAGCAAAATAATAAGTTTTATTACTTCCCTTTTTTATAGTATTGTCAAATTCTTCTAAAGCATAAGTATATTGAAAACGAGCTTGTAAAATTCTTCCTTTTCGATAAGAAAATTCTAGTTGTTCTTTTTCTTTACTGAAGGAGTCCGCAGAATATTGATCCATTAAATCATTAGCTTCTTTTAAATACCCTCCATCAAATAAAAGTCTTGATTTTAATAAAATAGTATTAGGAATTTCATGATTTTTTGCTGCTTTTAAGGCTTTTTTATCTCCATCTATAGAAGCAGAACCTTCTGTAATTACTTTTTGCATATACAAATGATAACCTTTCATATTATCCTGTAATAATTCATGCCAAGCCAAACGTTGATAACATTCCTTGATATAATTACGACCTTTAAAATTATCGACATATCGTTTTAAATATGTATCAGCATCAGTATCTTGTTTGTACAATTTGATAAGTCCTAACATGTAATCTAGGTAATGAAAAGGATGAAAAGAAGAAGATTGAGGACGATTTTTAAGAATTTTTATAGCATAGTCGCTTTTTCCTGTATGCATAGCTACACTCGCTTGAGCAAAAGCAATAAGCGGATTTTTGGTAGGATCTAAAGAAGGAGAACGAATAATTTTCCAAGAGTCTTCTCCTGCATTTCCTACATGTAAAATGAGTAATGCATACATGATTACTGTTTCTTCTTCAAAAATAAAATCATGAGTTTTGGCATAATCTAAGACTTCTTTTATTTCTGCGGTGCCTTGTTCTATGGTGCCAGACATTCCCATTAATTCAACAGCCCATTGAAAATTCTTAGGAACAGTTCCTATCAAACAATGTAGGATACCTAAACTTTTTTTATTAGCGATAAAATCAGGAAATTTCTTTTGATTTTTTTCTAATAAGCCATAAGCATTTTTGACTTCTAATGCTGCTTTAGAATATTCCTCAAATTTTGCTCTAGCTACTGCCCATTGTAATCTAATTTCTGCTTGAGTATATAAATAGTAAGGAGAAGAAGCATCTCCTTTTTTGATTAAAGAAAGGCGTTTCTTTTTATTTCTTTCTAATTCTTCAAACTCACTATAATCTTCATCAATGTATATTTTTAAAAAATCAATATAATTTTCAACATAGTGAACTAAGACGTTTTCGGGCTCTTGCTCTTTAACGTCATTGATATATTTTTTAGCATCATTAAATTGTAAACTTGTAGCTTTTTGATATGCTTTTTTTAATGTAGGAGAAAAATCAAAATAATAACTAGCAAAAGAGTTTGTAGAAATACTTAATAAAAAAATTAAGCTAATAAAATATTTCATTTTGAAAATAGGTTATTGTTTATAGAAATAATAACTAAGATAAGGCTTTGTGCTTTGTAGAACAAAAGCCTTGAAAGTATTTAACTGAACTTTCAAGGCTTTTAACAATGTAGTAACAAAAAGTATTCTTTATGAAGTAGTTTCTGTCTCCGTCTCTGTCTCTGTCTCTTTAGACTTTTTACCTACCATCGTAATATCATCATCTACTAGAACTCTTCCACAGTGTTCACAAGGAAGAATTTTTTTGCGTTGTGTAATTTCTAATTGTACTTGAGGAGGAATTTCATTAAAACAACCACCACAAGCATTACGTTCTATAAAAGCAACCGCTAAACCATTTCTATAATTGCCTCTTATCTTATCATAAGATTTCAATAAACGTTCTTCAATCTTTTTACGAGCTCTAACGGATTTTTTTAATAATTTTTCCTCAGTAGCTTCAGTTTTTTCAATAATCTTTTCAAGTTCTACTTTTTTTATTTCTAAATCTTTTTGTTTAGAAACCAAAAGTTCTTCTGCATTAGCTAGACTATCTGATTTTACTGCAATATGTTGCTTAAATTCTCCAATTCTTTTTTCAAAAAGTCTTATATCTAATTTTTGAAGTTCTAACTCTTTGGTTAAAGCTTCAAATTCACGATTATTTTTTACATTATTCAATTGAGAATTATATCGTTCAATTAGATTTTGAGAATCTTTAATATTTCCATCTAATTTAGAAATATCTTTTTCTAAATCTTCAACAGAACTTTTAAAATTATTAATTCTAGTTTCTAAACCAGCAATATCATCTTCTAAATCACGTACTTCCATAGGAAGCTCTCCTTTAAGGATTTCGATCTCATCTAATTTAGAATCTACCTTTTGTAATTCATAAAGGTATTTTAACTTTTCAGCAACTGTAACGTCTTTCTTTGCCATATTATTAGATATAATTTACAGGATTTGTATCCACACTTGTTTTAAAGAGTGCAAAGGTAGTAAATTTCTCACTTAAAATCTCATATAATAGCTCAATTGTGTATTGCTCACTCTCATAATGTCCTATATCTGCAATAATTATTTGATCATTAGCATCAAAAAACTCATGATATTTATAATCTGAGGTGATAAATATATCTGCTTTTTGAGCAATAGCTGAAGACAATAAGAACCCTCCAGAACCACCACAAACAGCTATTTTTTTTATTTTATTTCCTAGAGGTTGAGTGTATTTAACACAACCTGTGCCCATTGTCTTTTTTAAAGACTTTAGGAATTTTGTAGCTTCCATTTCTTTAGGAAGTTCTCCTATCATACCTGAACCAATTTCTTGATGTTTATTATGAATATCCATAATATCATAAGTAAAATGTTGTCCTTCTAGAGATTGGTGTAAAGTATTGATAATTTGTCCTTGTTTATCAATAGGAAAAATAATTTCTAATTTGATTTGTGGGCTGCTAGTATTTTGATGAGTTGCTGCACCAATTGTTGCATAACTTACTTTGATAGAGTTGTTTGCAAAACCTCCTCCCACTTTAAATAAAGCATCTTTAAGAATATCTCCATGAGTAACAGGAATAAAAGCAAACAATTTTTTCAATACCTTTTTAGGAGATAAAATAGAAGTATTAATTAAACCTATTTTTTCTGCAATTTTACCATTTACTCCTGCTTTTATATTGTCTAAATTGGTATGAATAGCATAAATAGCAATATCATTTTTAATGGCTTTTATAATTGTCCGTTCTACATAATTTTTGCCATTAAACCTTTTTAATCCTTTAAAAACAATAGGATGATGAGCAATAACTAAATTGCATTTTTTTTGAATAGCTTCATCAATAACAGATTCTATAGAATCTAAACAAAGCATAATGCCCTTAACTGTTGTATTAGGATTGCCAACAATAAGACCAGAATTATCATATCCTTCTTGGTAGATTGACGGGGCAATTGACTCTAAATATTGAGTGATATTTTTTATTTTCATAAATAAATGATAATGTTATAATTTATATATGATCAGGTTAGGTATGCAAAATAACATAATTTTTATTTGTAAAACAAACTCTTATCCTTCTTGAGGAGGAAATGGAATCTTTAATTGTTCTCCTGTATCGTATAAACCACTAAGATTTGAAATAGTTAATCCTAATAACCTAATTTTGACATCTGTTGAAAGATGTTCTTTTACTAACTTTTCAGATTCATGAATTAGAGTATTTCTGTCATTGATGTCTTGAGAAAAAGAAATACTTCTAGTAATAGAATTAAAATCATTGAATCTAATTTTTAGACTTAATGTTCTTCCAAATTTTTGAACTTTTTCCATCCTATCAAATAAAACATTGGCTATATTTTCAATAGCATCTATCATTTCGTTCATTTGACTTAAATCATGACTAAATGTTCTTTCAGCACTAATTGATTTTCTTATTCTATTGGGTTTTACTGTTCTATGATCTTCTGCTCTTACAATATGATAATACCAAATTCCTGTTTTACCAAAGAGTTGAGCGAGTTCAATTTTAGTTTTGGCTTTTAAATCCTTTCCCGTTTTAATGAGATGAGCATGCATTTTTTTTGCAGTTGCTTTTCCTATTCCATGAAATTTTTCGATAGGTAACTGTTCTAGAAATGCTAAAGCTTCATGAGGATGAATGACTTTTATGCCATTAGGTTTATTAATGTCTGAAGCAATTTTTGCTAAAAATTTATTGATAGAAATTCCAGCAGAAGCAGTCAATTGTGTTTGTTCAAATATTTTTTTTCTAATTTCTTGAGCAATAATGGTAGCAGAAGGAATACCTTTTTTATTTTCTGTTACATCAATATAGGCTTCATCTAAAGAGAGTGGTTCTACTAAATCGGAATATTCAAAAAAAATGTTTCTAATTTGTTGAGATACTTCTTTGTAAACATGAAATCGAGAACGAACAAAAATAATGTGTGGGCATAAATTTTTAGCTTTGTAGCCTGGCATTGCAGAACGAACACCAAAAGCTCTTGCTTCATAACTTGCCGCAGCTACAACACCTCTTTTCCCACCACCACCAACAGCAACGGGTTTTCCTTGAAGATGAGGATGATCTCTTTGCTCTACAGAAGCATAAAAGGCATCCATGTCAATATGAATAATTTTACGATGGTTCATCATAATGAACCTAAGATATTAAATGATTTCTTTTGAAGAAGAAATTGTTTGAAATTTATGAATATTTATTTCTTTAAAATCATAAAAAGAAGATTTTTGCAATTGTTCAAAATGGGCTAAAGGAACATAAGATGCTATCATAGGCAATCCAGGACCGTTGGTCCATTCTAAGTATTCTAACTGAGGAAAACATGAAGCATGGGCTAAATGAGAAATAAATCCTTGATGATCATATCCTGCTTGTAAAGACAAAGATTGAAGAGGATGATGAGAACGATTAAAAAAATCAAAATTAGGAGTAGAAGGCAAAGTTAGAGATAATAAATTTGGCATTTTATCTAATATTTTACCTCCTGCTCCGTTATCATCAAAAAAATCGTTGTAAGTAATTACACTAATATTCTGATGATAGTTTTGTGTTTGTTCGATTTCAAATTCAGTTAAGTGAGTGAACTGAATTTCGGTGTTTGTTAAAAGTTCATATAAATCAAAAAGTCTTGTTTTGTTTGTCCCCATATCTGGACCTTTTATTTCAATAGATGAAATAAAAGGAGCGAATTCTTGAGTGTTTAATAGTTGACAAAATTGTGAAAACCAAGTTTCTTCATTAGGATGTACATAGGCATATATATGTGTTAAACCTTTTTGATCCAACCATATAGCTGCTTCACTTTCAAAAGCAGGATTATTATCTAATTTAATAATACCTAGAAATAGATATTTTAAATAAGAAGAAGGAGGAAAATTATTTAAATCAATTTTTTGATATAAAAGTCGCTCTATCATAAATCTAACTTTTAATGTATTCTCTTTCGATACTCAAAAGTAGAAAAAGCAAACTGATTAACCAAATAATGTGACAGGTTTTTTTGTTATTTTTTTAAAAAAATACTCTTTGTTCTATGAATAAAAATTATAATATAAATTAAAATATTGTCACAAAATATTATTAGTTTACAAGCTGTAAAACAGATATTTATATATT
>JAHDII010000172.1:3537-7110 GCA_020630895.1 Saprospiraceae bacterium | reverse complement strand
TCGAAAGCGTAGCCATAGCTACGGTTGAGGGAAATAACAAAGTATATTTTCAAAAAATCAAGTTGGCTATAATCAATTTTTCGTAATAACATCTAATAAATGAAAGGGTATTCAATTAGGTATTTAAGCTAAAAAGAATCATCTTTCGTCGATACAATATGAAAAAGATATTTTATAAAAATAACTTATCTTTGTATCAAAAATAAATATAATGAAAAAGATATTTGCAGGAATTTTTCCTTTTATAATGCTAACTATTTTATTAATAAGTTGTTCTACTGCTCCTCAAACTAAAGAGCAATATTTAAAGTCTTATGAATCTTTTGTTGAAGATGTAAAAAAGAATAAAGAAAAGTATTCTGATAATGAATGGAAAAAGGCAGATGAAAAATTTTCAACACTCAGAAATGAAATGTATGAAAAATTTAAAGGTGATTTAACTACTGCAGAAGAATTGACAATAGGAAAATATGAATTCCAATATAATTTAGCCAAAGGAGGAAACTCTATTAAAGGACTTTTTGATAGTAAAGAAGTAAAAGATGCTTTAGGAGAGTTAAAAAATATCTTAAGTGATACAGACATCAAAAAAGAATTTAATACTGCTTTTGATGAATTAAAAAAAGTTTGGGACGATGATTTAAAAGATGAATTAGGTGCTAAACTTGATGAGGTAAAAAGCATCTTAGAAGATGAGGATGTACAAAATGAATTGAGTAGTAAACTTGATGATATAAAAGATATTTTAAATGATAAAGAAATTCAAGGAAAAGCAAATGATATCTTAAAAAGCTTTGAAGGAATTTTAAAAGATATTGAAGATAAAATAGAAGAAAAATAAATTGGTTCTATTTTAAATACTCACACTAATAAAAACGGATCCCTTCAATTTAAACTAGACTAGAATTAATCCTTCTGGATACAAAAATAAAAAGTACAAGAAATAGAGCATTTTTTGTACTCAATCATCTATTCTTTAGATTCATATTTGCATTGTAATTAAATTCAATAATTAAAAAAAATTTAAACAATATGGATCTTAAAACTAAAGTTCAAGAAATGGATGCAATGGTATCAAAAGGAGCCATTGTAGATGCTGTAAAAACTTATTTTTCTGATGACGCAAAAACATCAGATTATGGAAATTTAACGACCTCTGGAAAATCTCAAATGATTGAGAAAATGGAAGGTTTTGTTGGTTCTATTGCTAAAGTAAATGGAATTCAACATCATCATACTATAGTAGGTGATTCTGTATCGGCTTCTGAATTTACCTTTGATTTTGATATGAAAGATGGTAGTAAAGTTCTTTGGCACGAAATTATTCGAAGAGTTTGGAATGAGAATGGAAAAGTAGTAGCTGAAGAGTATTTTGAAGCGGCAAAACCTCATGCTTAATAGATAGATAGACTTTTGATTTTGTCAATATATCATAATAAAGTCTTTTAAAGAGCTGTAACAATTTATTTTGTTGTAGCTTTTTTTTGTTATACTTGCTTATCCATTTTAAAAAATGCAATTTTACAAATATAAAAATATAGATATTATATGATCATAAGAGCCAAAGCTCCTCTTAGGATTGGTTTAGCAGGAGGTGGAACAGATGTAAGTCCTTATTCTGATTTATATGGAGGAGCTATTTTAAATGCTACTGTAAGTTATTATGCTAGTGCCACTATAGAACCTCGAACAGATGGCAAAATCGTTTTAATTGCTAGAGATTTAGGAAAAACTTTAAGTCTAGATTCCCAAAAAGAATTATTAATCAATGGAGAATTAGATTTAATGAAAGGGGTGTATAATTCTATTATTAAAAAATTTACAAATAAAGCACTCTCTTTTACCCTTACTACTTATTCTGATGTTCCCAAAGGATCGGGAATGGGAGGATCTTCTACGATAACAGTAGCTATTTTAGGAGCTTTTGTAGAATGGTTAAATTTACCTTTAGGGGAATATGATATTGCTCAATTAGCTTATGAAATTGAACGTATTGATTTAAAAATGGCAGGAGGAAAACAAGATCAATATGCTGCTACTTTTGGAGGCTTCAATTTTATGGAATTTTATGCTGATAAAGTCATTGTTAATCCTTTACGTATCCGACAAGAATATTTGAATGAATTAGAATTCAATATGATTTTATACTATACTGGGACTAGCCGATTATCTGCAAAAATTATAGAAAAACAATCATCTGAATTTAAAAAGAAAAAAAATAAATCAGTTGAAGCTGCTCATAAATTAAAGGAACAAGCGATTAAAATGAAGGAAGCTATCCTTACAGGGCAATTCAATAATATTGGTGAAATTTTAGATTTTGGGTGGCATTATAAAAAACAAATGGCTCCTGGAATTTCTAATGAAATTATTGATTCTATTTATGATGCCGCTAAAAAAGCAGGTGCTACAGGAGGCAAAATTTCTGGTGCTGGTGGTGGTGGATTTATGATTTTTTATTGTCCTAATAATACTCGTTATGAAGTTATTGAATCATTACATCAATTTGGAGGAGAAGTAAGAAACTTCAATTTTACACACCAAGGCATGACGAGTTGGAAAATATAGATTAGGATAGTTTTTTATAAAAACAGAACCCAAGTATCAAGGTGTTTTTGGACCCTAAAAAGACACGTTTGAGGTTGTCATCATGGTTCAGTAATCCCCTTGTCTCTTTCGAGAACCGGACAAGTCAACGGCTGAGGCCCGCCCTACCCATTTTGAAACTCCCCCAATATTTATACTGTTGGACCAAAACTTCTGATACTTGGGTTCTTATATATTCAAATATAACTATTTTTTGTGAATATCCAAATTTTTTAGAAAAATATTTTTCTAAAATTTTCCTTCTGCTGTTTGATATAGAATTTCAAGGACTACATTCCCTACTGCTCCCAAAGTTCGTTTACTAATAACATCTATATTATCTTTATGAGTATGCCAATAGTCTCCAAAATGTCCTTCTGCTGTTCTATTAATAATATCTATGGTAGGTATTCCTGTAAGTTTATTAACGAAATAATGATCATCGGTAATACTTCCTGTTTTTTCATTCACAAAATAACTTCCAGAACCTTTTTCTTGCGCTAACTTCCATACTTTATGAGTTAATTTAGGAGCATATTGAAGCGAATATCCTTCTTTAGCAAATCTTGCATTTTTAGAACCTACCATATCCAATAAAATCCCAAATGAAGCTGAATAATTAGGAATATGTGGTTTTTTACCCCAATGCTGAGCTCCTAAACACCATGTATTTTTAGTATCGATATTCTTAGTTGTAGAATGTCCTTGATCTTCTGCATCAAAAAATATAATATCTACTCCAATATCCAAAGGATTTTTTTGTATTACCCTTGCAATTTCAAGCAATACTGCCACTCCACTTGCTCCATCATCTGCTCCAAGGATAGGTTCATTTTTTCTTTTTGTATCTTGATCAGCATGGAAGCGACTATCCCAATGGGCACACAATAAAATTCTTTTCTTTTTTTCAGGATTTATAGCACCAATTATATTAACTGCATTGGCTTTTTTCCCATGATAAAATTGAGCTTCAAATGTTTGCATTGT
>JAHDII010000172.1:0-3527 GCA_020630895.1 Saprospiraceae bacterium | reverse complement strand
TTTGCAGCCATTCACCACATTTTTTATGAGCTTGTGAGCCTGGTACGCGAGGACCAAAATCAACTTGTTGTTGCACAAATAAAAAAACAGAATCTTTATTAATATTAGGGATATTAATAATTTCTTCTATGATTTTTTTCTTTTCTTTTTTAGGATTTACCTTACCTTCTTTACAACTATTACAACTGATTCCAAAAATAAATACGATAAAGAGAATTCCTATTCTTGATATATTTTGCATTAAAGTATTTTTAATAATTTTTGAATTAAAATACTCCCTTCGCTTCATTATAAAGAACTGCTAGAACAACATTTCCCGTTGCTGCTAAAGATCGTTTACTAATCACATCCATATCATCATCATGAGTATGCCAATATTTTCCAAATTGATTTTCTTTTGTTCTATTAATAATATCAATTGTAGGAACAGTTTTTAAAATACTATTAATAAAATAATGATCATCTACGACTCCAGGAGTTCTATCATCTACAAAATAATTTCCATAGCCCATTTCTTGAGCTAATTTCCATACTTTATTCATTGTTGTTTCTGCATAACTCATAGACGTTCCTTCTTTAGAAAATCTTGCATTTTGAGATCCTACCATATCTAATAAAATTCCAAAATTTGCCCAATATCCTGCTACATGTGGTTTTCTTGACCAATATTGAGAACCTAAACACCAAGTATTAATTGAATTGGGATCTTCATCACTACTTTCTCCTTGATCTTCTGCATCAAATAATATTATATCAATTCCTAAATCAATCGGATTTTCTTTAATTAATCTAGCAATTTCTATCAATACAGCTACTCCACTACCTCCATCATCTGCTCCTAAAATAGCTTCATTTTTTCTTTCTGTATCTTCATCTGCTACTCTTCTACTATCCCAATGGGCACATAACATTACCCTTCTTTTATGTTTAGGATTAATTTGAGCAATAATATTTACAGCATCTGTTTGTGCTCCAAAATGAAACTTAGCTTTGAATTCTTGCATAATTACGTTAGCTCCATAGCTTTCTAATTTCTTTTTAAACCATTGGCTACATTTTTTATGAGCTTGTGAACCTGGTACACGAGGACCAAAATCGACTTGTTGTTGTACAAAAGAATAAACAGAATCTTTATTCATATTAGGAATAATAATTTCTATTTCATCGGAAGAACCATTTCCATTATCTGTAGTTGTTTCGGGAGTACAACTAGAATGAGTGAATATAAAAGCGAATACAGCTAGTGTAAAGGTCGATAAATACTTTAACATTTTTTATAGTTTAAATCGTTAATATTGAAGTAGTTTTTTGCTACTTGAGTAGGAATAATACCCATCCATACTTAAAATTATGTTTAAATTCAGATGCTTATTTTCCTTATACCTCGTTATTTTTTTCAATGATAGCTAAGGCTATCCTCTCAAAAAATGCCTTGTCTAAGAAAAAAACCATTATGAATTTAATACACATCCCAAATATGGATGGGTATAAAACATCCTATAATAAATTATTCTTATTATAGGATGCAAAAATACGATTAAAGGATGCTTATTAAAAAGGAATATCGTTTAAATCGTCATTCATTCTTGAAGAACGAGTAATAACTCCACTTTGTAATTTTTTAGTATCATCTTGTGTTTTATCATTTCCGAAGAAATCAAAATCAGAATCATCTAGGTTATCAAATTTTGCATATTGATCTACCCATTTCAATTTTACAGTTTCTAAAGCTCCATTTCTATGTTTTGCGATAATAATTTCAGCAGTTCCTTTTAAAGAATTTCCTTCTTCGTCTTCTAAAATCCCATAATATTCAGGACGATAAATAAAAGAAACAATATCTGCATCTTGCTCTATTGCTCCAGATTCTCTCAAATCTGATAACATAGGTCTTTTACTTCCTCCTCTTGATTCTACCGCACGACTTAATTGAGATAAAGCAATTACTGGTACATTCAATTCTTTTGCTAATCCTTTTAAAGCTCTTGAAATGGAACTAATTTCTTGCTCTCTATTCCCTGATTTATTATCCGATTTTCCTGTCATTAATTGTAAATAATCGATAATAACCATTTGAATATCGTGCTGCATTTTAAGTCTTCTACATTTAGCTCGTAACTCAAAAATATTAATTCCAGGTGTATCATCAATAAAAATAGGAACTTCACTCATTTTCTCTATAGCAGTATGTAATTGTTGCCATTCATAATCTTCTAAGTTTCCATTTCTCATTTTGCTTCCTGAAATTTCAGCTTCAAGAGAAACTAATCTTTGCACCAATTGTACACTAGACATTTCTAAAGAAAATAAAGCTACAGGGCGATTAAAATCAGTTGCTGCATTTTTAGCTAAAGCTAATGTAAAACTCGTTTTACCCATACCAGGACGAGCTGCGACAATAATTAAATCCGAACTTTGCCAGCCAGAAGTTAAGCGATCTAAATCCGTAAAACCTGTAGGAACTCCTGTTAAGCCATCTTCTTTATTAGTGAGTTCTTCCATTTGTTTTTGAAGCTTACTCAACAAAGAACTCATTCCTTCATAACCTCTACTCAAATTTTGTTGAGTAATAGAAAAAAGTCCTTGTTCTGCCTCATCTAGTAATTGGAAAACATCTGTTGTTTCTTCAAAAGCATCTTTAATTGTTTTTGTAGAAACACGAATCAATTCTCTTTGGATATGTTTTTGGGCAATAATTCTTGCGTGGTATTCAATATTTGCTGCTGAAGCTACTCGATTCGTCAACTCTACTAAATAATATGCTCCTCCTGCTTTTTCTAATTCCCCTGCTTTTCTTAATTCTTCTGTTACAGTCAACATATCTACAGGTTGCGACCGTTCAAACAAACGAAGCATTGCTTTATATATTGAAATATGTGCTTCCGAATAAAAACTTTCTCCTTGTAATATATCTATTACTACAGGAAGTGCATCTTTATCCAACATAATAGCTCCTAGAACTGCTTCTTCAAGAGGTATTGCTTGAGGGGGTAATTTTCCAAACACAAAATCCGAAAGTTCATTTGTATTTCTTTTCAAATTTCTCGTTCGGGCAACCTTCTTTATTGGGTTATCTGCCATTATTCATTTTAATTTACTTAGATGAACTATTCCCTCCCAAATATCTAAATATTTGTAAGGCAAGCCCGTAGTTTCTCAAATTGTATGTATAGTTAAGATAAGAATTTTTTTTGACAAACTTTGGAATATCATCAAAATAATAATTTTAAGAAATAGAAAAATTCAAATTATTATTGATAATATTCTTTCAAAAATTCTTATTTGTTTTGTTTTGTTCTATTGCTCAATGCAAAGCTACTGATAAAATGATTAAGTCGTTTATTTGGTTTTATCCACATCTTATTCACACATGTTGGTAACTCTTTTTAGCATTGTTGATAACTGCACCAGAAATCGTTAATAACTCCATTTGTATTTTTTTTCAGAGGAAATAGTTTTTTATTTTTTCTGAATTTAATAAATCTTACTTTTATTAAATTCTCAAAAAGAATGACTTATACAATAAT
>JAHDII010000171.1 GCA_020630895.1 Saprospiraceae bacterium | reverse complement strand
AAGATAGTTTAACCATTGATTATTACGTTTCTTCTATTACAAAATCTCAAGATTCTATTTATTGGATAGGCACACATGGTGGAGGTGTTTACACGATTAAAAATAATAAAATTCAACAATATACAATTGAGGATGGATTGAGCAGTAATATTTGTAATGAACTATTTATTGATAAAAATAATATTGTATGGATAGCTACGCCAAAAGGAATTAATAAAATAGATAGTTTGGGAAATATTAGTATTATTACATCAGATGATGGTTTAAATTCTAATAATATTAAAACCATTGCAAAAAATAAAGATTGGGTTTATGTTGGAACATCAAATGGAATTACAGTTTTTAATGAAAAAGAATTTAATTCTATACAAATTGCTCCACCAATTTTAATGACTAATATTAAAATTAATGAAAAAGATACTACACTACATAAAAAGTATGTTTTAGAATACAACAAAAATAACTTAGTTTTTGAATTTATAGGCATATCTTTTAAAGGACAAATTAATTATGAATATACTCTAGATGGTTTAATGAAAAAATGGGTTACTACTTCAGAAAATATAGCACGTTTTTCAGGTTTATCTCCAGGTAAATATATTTTTAAAGTTAAAGCCACAAGATTAAATAAAACAGAAAGTATAGCACCAACAATAATAGAAATTATTATTAAAAAACCTTGGTGGAAAACAAACCTTTTTATTGTTTCATCTATTTTATTTTCTCTTATAGCATTAGTATTATTTATTAGAGATAGAATTAATAAAATTCGAAAAGAAGAACAAGAAAAATCAGAAATTAATAAGAAATTTGCAGGTTTAGAATTACAAGCTTTGCAAGCCCAAATGAATCCACATTTTGTATTTAATGCACTAAATTCTATACAAAATTATATTTTAAAAGAAAATAAAGAAAAAGCGAATGAATACTTATCTAAATTTGCTAAATTAATGAGATTGTTTTTGGATGCTTCAGCAGATAATTATATTTCTATTAATGATGAAATTCAACTGATTCGATTTTATGTAGAATTAGAACAATTGCGGTTTAAAAATAAATTTACAGTAGATTTTTCAATTGATGTTGATGAAAATATTGAAATTCCGTCTATGGTCATTCAGCCTTTTGTCGAAAATGCAATTAATCATGGATTAGCGTATAAAAAAGATAAAGGACAGCTTTCAATTTCTATTACAGAGGATGAAGATTTTGTTTTGTGTATTATAGAAGATGATGGAGTAGGGAGGGAAGAAGCAAGAAGAATAAAAGAACAATCTTTTAAACGACATAAGTCAAGAGGCATGAAAATTGTGGAGGATAAATTAAAATTATTAGATTTAATTGAACAATATAATGTTGATATTAATATCATAGATAAAAAAGATAATAATAATATAGGAATTGGAACAAAAATAGAAATTCGATTACCACAAAATAAATAAAATGCGAGCTATTGTTATTGATGATGAATTAGATAGTAGAGAATTATTGGAAACAATCATTACTAATTATATTCCTGACATTTCTTTGGTAGGTAGTGCAGAAAATGTTGCTACAGGAATTCAATGTATCCATGAAAAAAAGCCTGATGTTATTTTTTTAGATGTAGAATTAACAGATGGAAGTGGGTTTGATATTTTAAAAAAAATAGGGGATATTGATTTTGAAGTAATTTTTGTAACAGGATTTGATAAATATGCTTTAAGTGCTATAAAATTTAATTGTATAGATTTTATTTTAAAACCATTTGAAATTGCTGATGTAAAACTAGCAGTAAATAAAGCAAAAAATAAAATAAAAGACAAAATTTTTAATTTAAGATTTAAAAACTTAGTAGATAATTTACATCATTCAAATCGACTTACAGATAAAATTGTCCTTCCAACAAATGATGGTTTAGAATTTATAAAAGTCAATAAAATTATTCGACTTCAAGCGGATCAATCTTATACATGGATTTATTTCAATGAAAATAAAATTTTAACGACTAGATATCTCAAAGAATATGAAAGTATTTTGGAAGATTATTCTTTTTATAGAACACATAGAACTCATATTATTAATTTGAATCAAATTGTAAAATATAAAACAATTGATGGAAGCCATAGTATTATTATGACTGATGAATCTGAAATTCCTTTAGCAAGGAGAAAAAAAGATGAGTTTTTGAAAATTTTTCAAAAGAATAAATAATTTCGCATTATTAAAATTAAAAAAACTATGATAACTTACGAATATAAAGTATTAAAAGTAAAAGTTAAAAAAAATGTTTTTTCTTCAAAATATTATGAGGAAGATCATTTCGAAGAAATATTAAATAAAATGGGGCGTTCGGGATGGAATTTAATTTCTTCTTTGCCTTTGACATCAAATGGTACTCTTCTTGAAGTGGCATATCATTTTTCAAGACCTTCAAAAAATGTGAGTGAACTGGTGTAATGATTTTTCTAGAAATATAAATATTTCAGATACTACGCAATAAAAGCAAAATAAGTAAAAAGTAAAACAGAGGTAACAAAACCTCCTAAAAAGACATGGTAAGAAATTCGTAGTAAACGATATTTGGTATCTAAAGCTTTTCCTAAGAAATATAAATCGCGAGTCATATTTCCATAAATTAATTCATCATCTCGAAGCATAGCATCCATTGCCTCTTCAAATTCTTCAAGGCTAAGTGAAGTAAAATTGCCAAAAAAAGCAATATTTTTTCTAGCCTTCATTTTGTCAGATACCTTTTTATTAACTTTTGTAATTTTAGGACTAGCAGCAGCCACCGAAAAAATTAAAGAAACTAAAGCCGTTAATATAAAAATAGTAATCGGCATAACTGTTTCCGTTTTGTCATAAATTAGACGAGTATAGGTAACAATAGATAAAACAACAGACAATAAAATAGCATTAATTCCTGTCATCATATTGGCTTTATTATCTGCAATAGCCGATAAATTAATATGATTTCGATATACAGCTCTAAAAAAAGTTTGATTGGCTCGTTGAGGTATTTTATCTTCTAATCCTTGAAATTTTCTAAGCGTAGAATCATCGACGACCTTTTTTCTTTTAGTCTTTAAAATTAAGCTATCAACACGTTTTTTTTGATCAACAATATTTTGATTGAGAATAGGAGTAAAAACTAATTGCCCATAAGGAGTATAAAAACGGGCAGCTAATAAGTCGTTTAAATGTTTTTCTTCCCATTCCAAATGACTCCATTGGTTTCCTGAAATCAATTCATTTTCAAGGCGAATTAAAGGAGCTAATCGAATATTATTAGAAGTCGTCCAATAGGCTAAAGAAGCATCATGAACCAATTGACATTCTGTATTTTGTGGTATTACTTTGGTATCAATAGAATCAATACACTGAATAACTTTTTGTAATTTTTCAGGAGAATATTCCTTTTCTTTTAGGAAACGAATGGCTTCTTGTTTGGCAACTAGGTGAGGTTGTTCATACTGAAATAATTTTCCTACAACATAAAACCAAGAAGCAATTTTAGCGATCTCAATTTCTGTAGCTACCTCATTTAAACCAGAATTTTTACTAATATCTTGAATGAGATAAGCGACTTCAGCTCCACGTCTATAATCGTGAAATAAGAGTTGAGTATTTCCTTTTTCATTAAATAGGTCAAGTATATATTCTTCCGCTTCTTTTACAATATTTGGCAATGATGTTGTCATTTTCTCTTGTGTATTTGAATGAAAAATCATTCAAATGACTTCATTTTTAGTATTTAATTATTGTAAATTTAATCATTTTTTATGAAAGATGTAAAAATCATACCAAATTTATAGTTTTAAACCACTTCTATATTGGATAATATATTGCGAAAGAGCCTCTATTTTTTCTTTAGACAATAATAATAATGATAAAGGATCTTCTTTACTTATAATTTCATAAAGAATAAAATTATCTATTTGCCCTTTTAAGCTAATATCACTTAATAAATGTAACAATGGAAACTTTTTTTCTTTATCTTTTTCTTCCAGATTGTCATAAGTAATAAGAGCATTTAAAACCGCTTCTTTTTCCATAATCATCTGATGCGATTGATTAGAAATTTTATTCATTTCAGTAGCATAATTAGGTTCATATAACCATAAAGCTTTTACCGCAGCATAAGCTGCCCAAATAGAATGCCCGTATAATATATTTATATCTTTATTTGCTGTTTGAAAAAGCTCAAATCTAGGATGAAATGAAATCTCAAAATATTTATATTCTGATTGTGCATAAATATTCCGTAATTGATGAATAATATCATCATCATTTCTATTAAAAATATGTGCTAACGTTATTTCTTTAACCGCTTTTTGATGTTCATTTATGGCAATATAAGACTCTGCTAATTGTATTCTTGCTTCGGTATCAATAAAATTAAAATTAATAGATTTTTGAAACCAATGAATGGCGGTATCATATTCTTTAAGATCAAAATAAGTTTGTCCAATTTTATTAGAAATACGAATGTCTGAAGGTTGTAAATCATAAGCCATTAAATAAAATTTTCTAGCTTTTTCTATTTTTTTCTTTTTTACTAATTTATTTCCCTTTTTTAAATATTTTAATTCTTTTTTATTGTATTTAATATTTTTTTCTTCATCTAAACGAATTTCATTTTCTGTATCTATTCTGTATAAACGTTTCGTTTTTTGACCAATATTAGGAAAAGTTATTGATTCAAATTTTAAAGTTTGTAAAGTATCAAAAACATAAGTAATTTTAGATTTTTCCATCAATCGAATCACTTCATCTGGCATATGTAATCTTTGTGCCAATAATGAAATAGAAAAAAATTGTATTACAATATAAAAGAGTATTTTTTTCATTCTAAATTAATTTAGTAATTGTTGTGTTTTCTTGTATCGTTTTATTACAATTTTGTAATAAATTTAGTCCTGGTTTTTTTCCTACAGAAATGCTTCCTAAAATAGAATCAAAACCCAAAGCTTCTGCACCATTTAACGTACTCCATTGTAATAATGTTTCTAAAGAAATATATGACTGATATTTAGAAATAGTTTTTAATTCACTTAATATACATAAATTCCAATTAGAAGTTAAACTATCTGTTCCAATACAAACTTTAGCTTTTGTATCTATAAAATTTTGATAATTAGGTAATTTATTTTCAATGTATAAATTAGCATTAGGACAGGTCGTCCAATAAATATTAGAATTCCATTTTTGAGCAGCAATAATATCTTCTTTTGTACTTAACGTATTATGTATGAATAATGTTTTTAATTGTGGATTTAATTCTTGTAAAGGATAATGAATCGCTGTCTTTCCTGTCGCTTTAAAATCATTTAATATTAAATTGAAAGAAGCATACCAAGGAATAAATGCACCGCTATTATATAAAAATAATTCATTTTCTGCTGGTGTTTCTTGGTTGTGAATACTTATAATTGCATCTTCTGAATTATGCTCATTAATAAGTTGAAATAATTTTTTAGAAACACTATAAGAGGCATGAGGAACCATTGATTTTTTATGATGAGTAGGAGTGTTTAAACTATCATATACTTTTTTGTACTGATCAAATTTATTTTGTGCATCTTTTTCTTGAAAAAAATCAAACATTTCTATAAATGAAGAATAGTATAAAGAACTTTTTTCTTTAGTAGAAAAAGTATCTGTGGTATTACAAATATCTCCTACAGCAACAATTCCATTCTGAATCATTTCTTCTTCTGCTTGAATAATAGCTTGCTGCTTTTCTTCTTCTGAAGCAGCTCTTGTTGTTACCACATCAGTGATAAAAGAAATTAGACCTGTTCCTGTATTTACTTTTCCTTTCATGTGGGACAATTCCAAATGACAATGAGTGTTTACAAAACCAGGAATAATAATGCCTTCAAATTTTTCTATAAAATTGCTATCGTGATTTTCTAAAATATCTAAAGAAAGAATCTTACCTTCGTCATCTGTAATAATAACCCCATTTGTAATAGGAGAACTATCAATAGGATAAATAGTATCTGCTGAGAACTTTCTCATTTTTTCAATTAATTTTTGTGAAACATTTTTTATTACTCTGAATAATCACTTAAAGTTCTAAAATAAGCCATTATTCTTAAAACGTTCTTTTTTAATAATTTAGTTTATTTTGTTTACAATGATACAAAAACATATTGTATATATCCAATTAGGTTCAAATGTAGGACAAAGAGCTATACACTTGAATACAGCAATAGAATATATTTCTAATCTTGGCGAAATTACTCAAGTCTCTTCTATTTATGAAACGGCAGCATGGGGAAATACAAATCAAGCTTCTTTTTTAAATCAAATTATAGAAGTAGAAACTTTAGTGTTACCTTTGAAATTGATGAGGGAATTATTAGAAATTGAAAACAAAATGGGACGTGTAAGAACTCAACATTGGGAACCTCGAATGATTGATTTAGACATCTTATTATATGATGATTATCATATTCAGCATGCTCAATTAGAAGTGCCACACCCTAGAATGCATGAGAGAAAATTTGTACTCATTCCTTTATTAGAACTCAATCCTGATATCAAACATCCTATTTTCTTTCAGAGTATTAGGGAATTGAATAATTGGTGTCAAGATGATTTAGAAGTGAAAAAATATCATGGAAACTAAAACTTTGGAAACCAAAATAATGAACAGTGACATACCATATCAATTTATCGCCATTGAAGGAAATATTGGAGCTGGAAAAACAACGCTTTGTAGAATGCTTTCTGCAGATTTAGGAAGTCGTTTAGTTCTTGAACAATTTTCTGATAATCCCTTTTTATCTCATTTTTATTTAGATGCTGAACGATATGCTTTTCCTGTAGAATTATTTTTTATGACGGAACGACACAAGCAATTGCAAAGAGCATTTAGTGAACCTGATTTATTCAATCCTTTAACGATTAGTGATTATTTTTTTCTTAAAACATTATTATTTGCTGGTCAAAATTTAAAGCATGAAGAGTTAAATTTATTTAGACGTTTATTTGATGTTTTAAATGCTACATTTCCGAAACCTGATTTATTAGTTTACCTCCATCGTCCTGTTGATGTTTTAATTCAAAATATTGAAAAAAGAGGACGTTCTTATGAACAAGATATTTCGACTGATTATTTGCAGACTATCC
>JAHDII010000170.1 GCA_020630895.1 Saprospiraceae bacterium | reverse complement strand
TCGTTTGACATGTTCTTTTTTTTACAAATATAATTATTTTAATTTTAATTCTATTATTTTGTATATTGTGTTATTATTAATTAAAAATATAATTTCATGAAAACATTATTGAGCATTCATCTTATTTTTTTATTTTCTTTTACTGCTTTTTCTCAAAAAAATAAATTTACAGATAATGAAATAGGTGCTATTATTAATATTGCTTTGGTTTATTCAAAAGATAATAATTTTTATAAAACTAAATCAAAAGATTTTAAACCATATAAAAAAGTAAAAAAATTAGAAAAAATAGTTGAAACATTTCAAGCGATGACCAGTAAAAAACCTCTGATTATGGCAGATCGGTTTTGGAAAAAACCATCTAAAAATGATTTAATTATTTGGTATATTATTCGCGAAATTCATCATAATAGAATAGATAAAGACAAAGATCCTATTCCAAATAAAGAAGTGGTTCAAAATGTTTTAAATCAAACCATTGATGAAAGAGAATTATTAGATAATTATTATTATAGAATTAGAGGAAAAGTTGCTTTTTTATTTAATAATAAAGATTTGAGTTCTTATGATTTTGATACTGACAAATTAGGCTTGACATCATCTGTTGAAAAGGCTATTTTTTTTGTTAATATTATGGAAGCAACTTCATTGAGATTTATGATTTTAAGTCAAGTAGGAAACTTTGATAAGATTTTTGATTTTTATAAAAGAATGCCAACAATAAATCAAAAACCTTATTATTATTATACTGATTTTTCTTTTGAAGAATTTATACACAATGGTTTTGATGAGCCTAGAAAATATAAAAAGGAAAGTATCACTAGATTTTATAATATTTTACTTTCTCATTTTGTTGGAATATCCGATGTAAAAGGAATAAAAGGAAAAGAAGAAGCTTTAAATTTATATCATAATTCTATTTTAAATATACCTGAATATTTTAAATATTCAAGTTCTCCAGAAGATTTACAAGAGATTTATGAAAAAATAGGGAAATAATAATTTTTTATTCAAAAGGATTTTGTAAATCTGGATTTGTAGTATATTCTGTATCTTCTAATGTGCGTAAAAAAGCAATAATATCTTGGATATTTTGTTCTGATAAATTTAAAGGTAAAATTAAAGGATCTAAATTATCAGCATAATGTCCTCCAGAATTATAATGGTGGATCACTTCTTCTATTGTTGCAAATCTTCCATCGTGCATATAAGGAGGTGTTAAAGTAATATTTCGTAAAGTAGGGATTTTAAATTTTCCATTATCGAATAAAACTCCTGTTACTTCTCCCCTCCCCTTATCTATAAAATCTTCTAAAGAATTGACATTTGAAATTCCATTATTGACATATTCATTGGTGGTAAATAATGGTCCTCCATGACAATGCGCACATTCCGCGTCAGGCATATCTGGCGATAAATCAAAAAACATATCATAGCCATTAAATTCTGAATCTGTAAAAAATTCTTCTCCTCTTAATACACGATCATATTTTGAATTTCCTCCTGCAATAATAATTCTTTGAAATTGAGCTAATGCTTTTGCTACTAATTCTTTTGTAATTTCATTTTTATGTTCTATTCCAAATGCTTCTCTAAAACGAGTTGGATAATTTTCATGTCTTTTTAATTTCACAATAACATTTTCCCAAGTATCGTGTAATTCTAAAGGATTGGTAATGGGTTCTAAAGCTTGTTGTTCTAAAGAATGAGAACGTCCATCCCAAAATAAACCATTATAAAAAAATCCTACATTTAATAAAGACATAGAACTTCTAGGCCCTTCAATACCATCAATTCCTTTGCTTAAACTTAGTGGTTCATTGAAACCATAATTAATATCATGACAACTAAAACAAGACATAGTACTATCTGCAGACATGATTGGATCATAAAATAATCTGCGTCCTAATTGTACTCCCTGATACGTAAGTGGATTGTCTTCTGGAATTTCTAAAATAGGAAATGATTCTGGAATACTTAAGGAATAACTTGAGGGATTATATTCAATATTTGTTAAATCATTAGGATCGGTAGGAGGATCTTTTTTACAAGCAGAAAAAAAAAGAATTAAAAGAAAAAATATGGTACGTGTTTTCATAATTCTTGAATCTAAGTTGTGAATACTTTTGCAAAGTCCACAGTCAATAAGTCCTCAGACCACAGTTATTATTGCAAATACTCTAAAATAGTATTTTGTGGATTATTTACTTATCAATTTGTAAATAGCTATAAATGATCTCAACGTTTTAACAAGAACAACTTATTGAAGAACATCAAAAGCATTAACCCAATTATCTGCTACTTTATTGGATAATGCCATTTCTTCAGCAGAATTAGGATTGGTATGAGTTGTACCATTTGTTGATAAATCAATCATTCCAGAATTATCATTAAAAATATCTACTACTTCTAATTCTACATGAATAACTGTAACTTCTTCTTTAATCACATCAATATTCAAATCAATTTCTGTTTTAGTTCTAAACATTTCATTCATTCCAATATGATAAAAAATGGAAGTTTCTAGGTCTTGACCATCTCCATCTTCATCATATTTCCCTTCTATTTTAGAAAAGATATAACTATTCCAAGCATCCCAATATTCAGAGGATTGTCCTAAAGGATGAGTACTAGAAAATTCAGTCGGTTTTTCAGAATTATAATCAGAAGGGACTCCAATACCAAAAGAAAGACCATCATAAGAACCTACAGGAATTGCTCCTGAAACTACTCTAAATCCAATACTTGCATTAGCTGGACTTGTATTAGTACTTGTAAAATCTATCAATTCTATTTCATCTAAATCTACTTCTTTATCTCCATTTTTAAGAATCAAATTCGACATATAAAATTGAAGTTTTGTAAAAATCAATTCTTTCCCATCATAAAAATATCTATCATTCATAACTAATGGAGCTCCATTATATGTTGCTTTGAAATATATTTCAATTTGAGAAGAATCCCCTTTTACAAAATCTTCATCACAAGAAGACATAGAAAAAAATAAAGCAAAGCTAAAGAAGAAGAATTTTAATTTGTTACTCATAATTTCTTGTTTTACTCAATAATAGATAAGGCAAAGGGAAAATTATCTAAAATTTGGTTTGTAATACTGTTTTCTGAATCTGCTTCAAAGTCTATGCCATTGAATAATAAGTTATAATCAATCTTTAAGTTAATATCAAAATCATAACCTGTATCACCAAAAATATTCCCTTGTATATCTAAATTTAGCATGTTTATATTTCCAAAAATAGTGATTTTTTTATATACATCTATTTGATTATGATCAGGAATAACACTTAAATACATAAAAAAATAGCCTTTTGTCTGTTCCCATACGGAATCTACTTCATTATTCAATACATGATTACTGATATATACTGAATCTGGAATAATTCTACTCGTTTCTTCATCTAAACCAAAATTAAGTTGTATTCCATCATAATTTCCTGGAAGAGCAAAAGAACCAATCGTATAAGAAAATTGATCTGGACTCACTAAAGCAAAATTATTTTCTATGATTAATGTTTCTTCTCCTAGAGCATCATTTACACCAATATGCAATGTATCATTTACTTCAAAAGTATTTCCTCCTTGATAAGGATGAATATTAGAAAATAAAATATTACAGGTATCTATAATAAAAGAATCTATACTATTATTAGGATATGGATATATTTCCTCTAATCGAAAAGAAAGGGTATCATACACATGATTTACATTGAATATCATATTAGGATAAGTACAACAACAATGAGTATCTGCTTCTGCATCAAAATTAGTGGCTGTAATATCTAAACAACCTTCTATTTTTTCTCCACAAGAAAATAGACTCAAAAGTATTATGGCTAAGAATAGTATAAAAAATCGAAATTGCATCTAAATTTGTATATCTAATAAAATTGACAAAAGTAATCAACATGTCTTTGAATAACTATTTTTATATATTACTTATTCTTTTAATTACAACTTTAATAGCTTGTAAACCTAAAAATGATTCTTCTTATATCAATAACGATGTTAGTCCTAAAAGTGTGAATACCTCTCATCAGATTCATATTGATAAAAAAATAGAAGTAGGAGCAGAAAGAACTGAAGAATATTTTGAAATTTTAAAAAATAAAAAAATAGCTCTTACGGTTAATCATACTTCATTTATTGGCAAACATCACTTAGTGGATAGTTTGTTATCTATGGGTTTAGATATTCAAAGAATTTTTGCTCCAGAACATGGTTTCAGAGGAGAAGCTGATGCTGGAGCAACTGTTGCTCATGGAAAAGATGAAAAAACAGGGATTCCCATTATTTCTTTATATGGAAAAAGAAAAAAACCATTGCCTGAAGATTTGAAAAATATAGATATTGTTGTTTTTGATATTCAAGATGTAGGTGCTCGTTTTTATACTTATATTTCTACAATGCACTATATTATGGAAGCTTGTGCAGAACATAATATTCCGGTTTTAATATTGGATCGCCCTAATCCAAACGGACATTATGTAGATGGATTTATTTTAGAAACATCTTTTTCTTCTTTTGTTGGAATGCATCCCATTCCGGTTGTTCATGGATTAACGGTTGGAGAATTGGCTCAAATGATTAATGGTGAAAGATGGTTAAAAAATAAATTAAAATGTGATTTAAAAATTATTCCTTGTAAGAATTACGATCATAATTCTTTGTATCAATTACCTATAAAACCTTCTCCTAATTTACCTAATATGCGTTCTATTTATTTATATCCTTCTCTTTGTTTTTTTGAGGGAACAGTTGTTAATATTGGTAGAGGAACCCAACAACAATTTCAAGTCATTGGAGATCCTAATTATCCCGATACAAATTTTTCTTATACTCCTATTTCAAGAGCTGGAGCTAAATATCCTAAACACGAAAATAAATTATGTTATGGAAAAAATTTGACTTCTTTATCTTTAGAAGATTTACAAAAAGAGAAAAGATTAAATTTAAATTATATCATTGATTTTTATAACAATTATCCGAAAAAAGAAACATTCTTTTTAAAAAATAATTTTATTCATAAATTAGCAGGAACAGATTTGTTGAAAAAATATATTATTGAAGGAAAAACAGAAAAAGAAATTAGAACAGCTTGGAAAAAGGAATTAGGAGAATATTTATTGATGAGAAAAAAATATTTATTATATAATGATTTTAACTAATTTCTTTTCTTTTTTCTTTTTAAAGATTCTAAATTAATATGTAAAGTTTCTTTATATTTTTTTAGATTTTTAGGAAGACAATGTTTTTCCCAAATAGCTGGAAGTTGTTCAATTACTGAATCTTTTTGTCTTGATTTCCAGTAATAATTTCTTGCTATTTGTGTAGCAATTTCATAATCTACAATAGGTCGAGGATAATCTTTACCTAAAATACAATGATACATTTCTTGTTGTACAGGGCACATTTCCCAAGGTTTAGATAATAAATCCGAAGGAACATCTTTTAATTCAGGCATCCATTCTTTTACAAACTTACCTTCAGGATCATGTTTTTCTGATTGTGCAATAGGACTATAAATTCTTAGTGTATGGTACCCTGACAAACCTGCTTGAATTTGTATTTGTCCATAATGTATTCCTGGCTCAAAATCTAAAAATAATGATGCCAAATATTGAGCTACCATTTTCCAATCTAACCATAATGTAAAAGTTGCAAATGTAACTAATGTAGCTCTTAATCTAAAATTGACATAGCCCGTTTTTTTCAAGCAACGAAGTGCGGCATCAATAATAGGAAATCCTGTTTTTCCTTCAATAAAAGCAGTTAATAAATCTTCATCTGTGGATCTTTTAAAATTTTTAAACCCTATATTTGAAGGTTCAAATTCTAATCGATATTCTGTTTCTAATTTTTGAATATAATGGCTTCTCCAAAATAATCGAATTATATATTGTTTATAAATATAAGGATCTTTTGTCTTTTCAATCTCTTCCATTACAGCTTGATAAACAGCTCTTAAGCTCAAACATCCATAAGATAAATAAGGAGATAACCGACTACCCCATTTTCTACTTTCATCTGGTTTTGTATTATATCGTAAATAATTTTCAATCTTAAAACCTAAAAAATTATTTAATTCTTTTTGAGCTTCATCTATTCCTCCTATTTGAAAATTATCATCTATAGTACGAATATTTTTATTTAATCCTTTTTCATTAAAGAAACTAAATGACAAATTAATACTTTTAAAACTATCCAATTCAACATTTTGAGTATAACGACTCATGTAGTTATACCAATTTTCTTCCCAACCTATTCTATTTTTTTTACCTCTTACAATTCCTTCTTGTTCAAATTGGTGCCATAAAATATTCTTATTCTGCAAATATTTTTCAACTTCTTTATCTCTATCAAATGTTTTTTTCAAACCTACTTCTTTATGAGAATAAACAGTCGCAACATCATAATAATTTAATAATTTTTCAAGAAACAAAATAACTTCATCATGAATCATAAATATTTTATGATGATATAATTCTAATTTTTTATTTAATGATACAATAGATTGATAACAAAAACGCCAATGACGATCATCTGTTTCAGGAAGAGACATTAAACTAGGTTCAAAAAAATATAATAATAATATGGGATATTTTTCTTTTGCAGCTGCGACAAAAGGTTCGTGATCTTCAATTCTTAAATCTCTTTTAAACCAAACTATGTTGATTTTTTCTTTCATTTTTATTTCCTATGAATTATATTTTTTTTCATTTTTTTTAATAAATAATAATACAAATATTCACCATAAATAGTTTTTTTTATTTTTTGATTCGACGATTCTAAACCTAGTCGTTGAAAATGAAAAGGAATATGATCTTTTTTTATTCCTGCACTAGCAAAAGATATATCAACAATATTTTCTTTTTTCAAAATATCAAAAAAAGAAGAATCTACTTTATAATCTGTAAAAGGAAAAGAAAATGCTTTATATTTTATATTAAAATTTTGAATCATATAATTAACACTATCTTTTGTTTCTCTAATTTGTTCTTGTAAAGATAACGTATAATAATATGGATGGTTCATGCTATGTCCTCCTAAGGTAAATCCTCTTTGTATTGTATTTTGTAATTGTTTTGTTGTCATATAAGGTTGATATTGATTTAAAAAATCATCAAAATTAATTTCTAATTCTTCTGCTAATTTAGG
>JAHDII010000169.1 GCA_020630895.1 Saprospiraceae bacterium | reverse complement strand
AAAGTAAATTTTCAAAAGATCAAGTTGGCTATAATCAATTTTTCGCAATAACATCTAATAATCTTAAATAAGATATAAATTAAAACGTATCTTTATTTTGTATTTAAAAATAAACTAATAATGATTCAAAAAATAATTGCTCTTTTAGGTATAACATTATGTTTTTTTACTACAACTTCAGCACAGGATATTTTTCCAAAGAAAAAAGGAGGAAAATATATCTATATTAATAATGAAGGAGAACAAGTATTTGATGTGACATTTACAGAAGCTAAAAGATTTTATAATGGTCGTGCTGCGGTATTGAATAATAAATGGGGTTTTATAGATAAAACAGGAAATTATATCATTCCAGAAAAATATGATGATGTTCAAAGTTTTAGGGATTCTATTACCTATGTTGAAGAAGATAGTACATTTTATTTTATTAATCTTCAAGGAGAAACGATTTCAGATATATATGATGGTATAGAAAAAAATGATAAATTTTATATTGTTGAAAAGAATCAAACTTTTGGAATATTAGATCATAAAGCACAAATTCTAATTGATGTAGAATTAGAAAAATTTGGAGGTTATTATAAAGAAGAATTTACCATATATAAAGATGGAAAATGGGGGAGTTGGTCTGAAGGAAAATATAATTTTAACGATTCAACATTATTTTATTCTAATATAGAAGTTGTAGATCAAATGCCTCTTTTTAAAAAAAGTTGTATTTCTGGTGAAGATAAAAAAGCAATAAGGAAATGCAATGGAAAGGAAATCTATCAAATTGTATTTGAAAATGTCAAATATCCTCCTATTGCACGAGAAAATGGTATAGAAGGAGTTACTTATGCTCGATTTGTAATAGATAAAAAAGGACAAATACAAGATTTAGAGATGATCAAAGGACATGATTTACTCATAAAAGAAAGTGAAAGAGTAATTCAAGAATATTTGAGCCAATGGGAAGTTCCCGCTTCTATAGAAGGAGAACCTACCAATTTTGTTTTTGTTCTTCCTATACGATATAGATTAGAATAAAAAATTATACCACCTGCATCGCAGGTAATTGAAACCAAAATTTAGTTCCTTGGTTTAATTGACTTGTAACATGAATACTTGAGTTATGAATTTCTAGTATCTTTTTTACAATAGCTAATCCTAAGCCAGCACCATTATTTTTTTGATGGCTATGTACAGATTTATGGTATCGTTCAAAAATATAGGCTTGTTCTTCTTTGGGAATTCCAGGTCCAGAATCAGAAATACTTACTTCAATATTTTCGTCATGTGTTTTTAATTCTATATTGATACTTCCCCCTTGAGGAGTAAATTTTATAGCATTATCCATCAAGTTTTGAATAGCTCGTTCAACAAGTCCTAAATCTGCAAATACTAAAGGTATCTCATTAGGAATATGAGAATGGATACTAATATTTTTTTCTTGTGCTAATATTTGATATTTTATAAAAATATCTTGAGTTAAATCGGCTAAATTAAACGCTTCTTTTTCTGGTTGAATTTCATTAGCTTCTAATTTAGAATATTCAAATAATTGTTTAATTAATAAACCCAATTTTTTAGAACTATCAAAAACAATTTTTAAATATTTTTCTCGCTTTTCTTCATTAATAGTTTTTGCTTTTATAATTAAAGTTTCAATATAACCTTGCATAATAGCTAAAGGAGTTCTTAAATCATGAGATACATTAGCAATCAATTCTTTTCTCAATCTTTCAACAGATTGTAATTGTTCAATATTTGTAGAAATAGTATCTGCCATATCATTGTAGGTGTCGGCTAAAATAACTAAATCTCCCTTAGATTGATCTGTAATTCTAGCAGAATAATCTCCTTCTTTAAATCGTTTAAAAACATTGATAATATCTTGTAGATTTTTAGTCAAATACCACAAGGCAAATAATCCAATAGATAAAGCTCCTAATAATGTAATAAAAAATAAAAAAGCACCAGATTTTAAAATAAAACTACTAAATAATGAACTTGCAATTTCTGTTTGTTTTTCACTCGCTAAAATAATATAAGCATAACCTGTTAAGCGATTATTTTCATAGATTGGAGCAGCAGAAAATACTTTTTTTTCTCCTCTATTTCTAGGGTCATCTCCTAGAGCATAACATTCTCCTTTATCTTGAATAAATTGTTGAATAGGAGCTAAATTGACAGATTTTAATTCCACTGTTTTTCCAGGCACTACAAAATCAATAATTTTTCCTTTAGGATTTAATAAATAAACTTCAGCACTAGGATTAATCACCATCATAGAGTGCATAATATCATGTGTGGCGGAAGTATCAGGAACGCCATTAATTAATGGTTTTGTTTCTTTAACAAGATGAGAAGCAATATCTCCATATAATCTTTGATTGACTTCTTGAAAATAACGATTAGAAGTATAAGATGTAATTAAAATATATCCTATTCCTAATATTAATAATAATAATAAAAATGCTAGAGATATTTTCCAATATAATTTATTTCCTGCTTTCATAATTTATAATTCTTCATTAAAACGATATCCAACGCCCCATGTAGTTAAAATATATTTGGGTTGATTAATATTGGGTTCTATTTTACTTCTTAATCTATTAATATGAGAATTTACAGTATGTTCAAAACCATCAAACTCATAGCCCCAAACTAAATTTAAAATTCTTTGACGATTATAACTTGCTCCAGGTTTAGAAGCTAATAAAACCAATAAATCAAATTCTTTTGGAGATAATTCAATCCTATTATTATTAATACTTACTTTTCTTTTTTCTAAATCAATTGTAAGAGCATCATGTTGAATAATTTTAGGAATAGTAGATTGTTCTTTTTGACGATTCATTTCTGTTCGTCTAAAAATAGATTTTACTCTAGCAATAAATTCTCGAACACTAAAAGGTTTAGTTAAATAATCATCTGCTCCTGTTTCTAAACCAAGTACCTTATCTATTTCTTCTGCTTTAGCAGTGAGCATTAAAATAGGAGTATAAATTTCCTTAGCTCGAATTCTTTTGCAAATTTCTAAACCATCTAAAGAAGGAAGCATAATATCTAAAATAATTAAATCATAAGATATTGCTAAGGCATGTCCCAAGCCTTCTATTCCATCATAAGATTTTGTAATTTGACAATCTAAATCTTCTAAATGAATTTCTAATAAATCCACTATATTAATATCATCTTCTATTATAAGTACTTTTTTCATTTGTTCTTATTAATCAATCTCCAAGTTCGGTAAAAAATATCACAGAAGTATCACAAAGTAATATAGATATTGTGATATTATAAAATAAGATAATACAATAATCTTTTTTGAGAGACTTTAATGGAATTAAAAATGTAATGAAACGGACATTTTGAAGAGCAATTATAATAAAGTGCTTTTATTAATATTCTTATAATCAATTACTTAAACATTGATTATGAAATTAATCCTCCTTGTGATACTTCTGTGATATTCTTGTGATGGAAAGGTAATACTCTCCCTGTAATTTTGTGAGTAGAAATAAATTAATTAATCATCAAATAATTTTTGTTATGAAAAATTTAATGCGTATTGGAACATTTGTCTTGTTCTGTTTTTCTATTTTATTTGTTTACTCATGTAAAGATGACGAAGCAACATTTAATTTGAATATCTCAGGTTTAGAAGATTTAGGAGCTAATTATAAGTATGAAGGTTGGCTCATTGTAGATGGTTCTGCTATTACTTCAGGTGTATTTACTGTAGATGCTAATGGGCAAATGTCTACAAATGCTTTTGTAGTAAATGAAAAAGATTTAAATGGTGCTTCTGCATTTGTATTAACTATAGAACCATTTCCAGACAGTGATCCTGGTGCTAGTGCAGTACATATTTTAGCAGGAGATTTTAATGGAGAAACGGCTAGTTTAACGGTAGATCATGGTTCTGCTTTAGGAAATAATTTTACAACTAGTACAGGTGGATATATTTTAGCAACTCCAACTGATGGAATGAATAATAATGAAAATTCAGGTGTTTGGTTTTTAGATCCAGGAGCAGGACCAGGAGCAGCGTTAAATTTACCAACACTTCCTACAGGATGGGAATATGAAGGATGGGCTGTGATTAATGGCACTCCTGTTACTACTGGTAAATTTACTTCTTTAACAGGTGCGGATAATGCAGCTCCTTATAGCGGAACAATGGCAGCCCCTCCATTTCCAGGAGAAGACTTTTTGATGAACGCTCCTTCAGGATTAACTTTTCCTACTGATTTATCTGGTGGAACTATCGTAATATCTGTAGAGCCTTCTCCAGATAATAGCGAAGCTCCATTTTTATTAAAACCTTTAGTAGGACAAGTACCCATGGGTGCAGCAGATCATACTTTATATCAAATGGGAAATAACGCAGCAGCTACTAATCCTACAGGAACGGCAACTCGATAAATAGAATAAAAATCAAATTAATCGTCTGAATTCAAATGCTATAATTATAGATGATTAATTTGTTTTGGGGTCAGTACAATTTTTGTGCTGACCTTTTTTATTTTAATTTCTTTTTCATTTTAAAATGAGGGATTTTTACTTCGGTAAATCGTTTCCCATATTTAGTATATCCTAATTTTTCATAAAAAGGAAGAGCAGATTCTCTAGCATTCATGATCATTGCAGAAAAACCTTTTTCAAGAGCTACTCTTTCGCTTTCTTTGACCAATAAAGAGCCAATACCTTTTTTTTGATGATTTTCAGAAACAGCTACTTGCCTCATTTTAATAGAATTATCTTCTTGAGGAACTAAAACTAAACAAGCCATTAAATTATAATCATCATCATAAGCGCCTAAATGAATTTGATCTATTTCTTCTATAATTTGTTCTGGAGAAAAACTAAGACCTAGAGGTTTTCGTAAAACTTCATCTCTTAACCGAAGTGCTTCATCAAATAGGGGAGAGCCAAAAGGTATTTCTTGAAAAATCATACAAAATCAATTTTTAATAAATCTTATGCAGGATGTTCCTCAGGAAAAGTTTCATAGGCCAAACTCATGGATGTTAGAAATTCATCCATATCAATATTATTATCCATTTCTAAATCATTAAAATACATAATAACATTTTCAGTAGGCATATTTCCTGTTAAATCATCTTTTGCCATAGGGCAACCTCCCAAACCTTTAATGGCTCCATCAAAACGATAACAACCATTTTCATAAGCTGCTACAATTTTTTCTTTCCAATTATGAGGTTCAGTATGTAGATGAGCTCCAAAAGTAATTTTGGGAAATTCAGGAATTAAATTACCAAACAAATAACTAATAGATTCTGGATTAGAAACACCAATAGTATCTGAAAGAGAAATAATTTCAATTCCTATTTGAGATAATTTTTCTGTCCACTGATGAACCACTTCAGCATTCCAAGGATCACCATAAGGATTTCCAAAACCCATAGAAATATACAAGACCATTTTTTTATTATGACGAACACAAATGTCTTGAATTTGATGGACTCGTTCTAGTGATTGCTCTATAGTAGCATTGGTATTTCTTAATTGAAAAGTTTCAGAAATAGAAAAAGGATAACCTAAATAATCAATTTCTTCAAATTTTGAAGCATCATCTGCTCCTCGTTGATTGGCTACAATAGCTAATAATTTACTAGATGTAGAAGATAAATCTAAACGTGATAATACATCTGCGGTATCTCTCATTTGAGGAATAGCTTTAGGAGAAACAAAACTACCAAAGTCAATCGTATGAAATCCTACTTTCAACAATTGATTGATATATTTCGCCTTTTTTTCCGTAGAGATAAATTCTTTTATGCCTTGCATTGCATCTCTCGGACATTCAATTAGATGAATCATTTTGGTGTCGTCATTTATCTTTCTCAACAAAGATACATTTTTCATTTGCTAATTTAAATAATAAGCCTTATAAACTTGAATTTAAAGTCGTAACTTTGCAAAAAATATTATTTTATGAGTTCACGAACATCAACAATATTAACAACAATAGGTTTTTTACTTTTCTTTTTTGGAATGTATTCTTTAGCATTAACTATGGCTCATGTGCAAGTTCCTTATTTAGAATGGATAGATAATTGGGGTGGGGGAATTGGGTTATTGATTCGTATTATTATGGTTATGGCAGGGGTAATTTGTGTGGTCATTGCAAAGAGTAATTTTAGTGGTGAAAATGATCGTTTTACTCAAGAAGAAGAATGAAAAATGGTTATTGGTAAAAATAAGGAATGAGATTTCGAAAAATACATTATCAAAAAATAAGTAAGGAAGAACAAAGTAAATGGCGAAATGAGAGTTATAAATTAGCCAAAAAAGCAGTTTTAGATGTAACAAAAGAACAATTTGAATCGTTTTTTTTTAATCCTAAAATACAGACTATAGCTTATTTTGCAATGGAAGATAAGAAGAAGAATTTAGTTTCTTTTTTCTGCGGCTATTATCAAATTATTCAATTGAATAACAAACCTATTTACATTTATAATTCACGAGTAGTAGTAGATCCTGATTATCAAGGGAAATCTATTTTTATAAATACTTTTTTTGCTCAATTTAGGGCTTGTGGAGGGGTAGCATTTCGTAAAGGAGGATATTTTATTTCGAATATTATAAACCCAATATCATATCATTCTGTAGCAAGTATTAGTGCTAAAGCTTATCCTAAGTATGATGCTCCTTTTACGAAAGATATGAAAAAAATGATAACAAAAATGGCAGAAATAAATAATACTAAATTAATAAAATCAAATAATATATTTAAAACTGTATCTGGAGTTCCTGCCAAATATTCAGAAAAGCAGTTAGATAGAATTTATTCTTCAGAAAAACCACATATCAAATATTTTTTGAAGCAAGATATTGATTTTTTAAATGGAGAAGGAATACTTGTTATTGTGCCTTATACAATTGTAAATATTGTAAATACAATTTTTAATGCATTAAAAAGAAAAATAAAATCGTTTTTTATCTTCAAAAAGAATAGCAATAATGTCTGTTAAGTATTTAAAGGAGACATTATTTTTTGAGTTATTTTATCTATTACTGACGTATTGCTGTAATATGGTAAACTTAAATAAATGGTCGTTCCTTTTCCTAACTTTGACTGTATTTTAATTTCACCTTGATGAAGATCGGTTATTTTTTTACAAATAGCTAAACCAATTCCAGTTCCTTCAGCAGTAGAAGAATTAGAGGCTCT